>DASVNL010000511.1:0-9144 GCA_036383875.1 Thermoanaerobaculia bacterium | reverse complement strand
CTCGACGATGAACGTCGCGCCCGGACCGCTCGACGGTGCGACTTCGTAACCCCACCACTGATGCGCGACTTCGTGCGCGATGCGACGCCCGAGAAGATCGGGGCGATCTTTGTCGCGCGTGTCGATGAGGAACGTGCGGTCTTCGGTGAGGAAGATGCTGTTCGGCATCGCCACCGCGCCGAAGTTCCAATACGTCGGCACCTCGGCCAACCTCAATCGCGACGGCCGATACGGTCCGAAATTCGTCTCGCAGTACTCCATCGACTTCGCGACGACGTCGAGCATCTCCTTCGCGTTCATCGCGTGTGTGGGCTCGTAGTACAACTCGATCGGCTTGTTGCCGTGCATCCGCTTCTGCATCGCGAAGTGCCCCGCGCCGATCGCGAAGAAGTTGCGCATCACCGGCTGCGTGAATCGCGCGTAACGGCGGCCATCGTGTGTCCACGTGCGTTCGAGATCCCCGGGCGCGATCGCGGTCTGATGGAGCGGCGTCGAGATTGTCGCGGCGAAGCGGATGTCTTCCGCGTCTGCGGGAATGTCGCCCTCGATCAACTCCATGCGTGGCGGCAATCCGCGCTTGCGACGCTCGACCGGATCTTCGAGCTCGTACGTGCGGCGATATCCGATCGTCGGCAGGATGCGGAAGCTCATGAGGAACGAGCCGTTCGTCGCGATCGCGTCGTCTGAATCGCTCGCGAAAAACTCACGCACGAACGTCGCGTCGAATTGCAGATCCGCGTGCGCGCCAGGCTGCAGCGGCTGCGCGAGTGAGACGTCGTACATTCCGAAGCGAGCGTCGTGTCGCACCGTGCCGCCCGCCATCGACAACTTCACGTTCTTCGCATCGCGTCGCACCGCGACGAGCACACGCGAGATCGGAACGCGTGTCGTGTTCACGAGCTCGATGCGACCTCCGGCGTGCACGCGGCGATCGAACAGATCGACGTTCGCGTCGATCGCGGCGATGCGCGGCTGCGGTTTCGACGCGAAGTGTCCGTACGACTTCTCATAGTCGACGCGCCACGCCACGATGTCTTCGACGTCGATGTTCGCGAAGAGCATCGCGCCGATCGCGACGCTGATGATCAACGCGATTGCGGCCGGGATCTTCGGGATGCGCGCGATGAAACGCACGCGTTCGCGTACGGGCAACGCGAGCGCGCGCCACAGCGTCGCCGCGATGAGGAAGAACAGCGCGGCGACGGCGATCCAGAAGAGTGAGAACGCTGCGAACGGCAGCAGGTCGTAGCCGAAGCCGCTCACTTCCGAATGCCGCACCGGCGGCGCGGTGCCGTACTCCCACAGCGGATGTTCGAGGCCGATGATGCCGGGCCGACCCGTCACCATCGCGAACAGCAGCGAGAACACCATCCCCGCGTATTTGCCGGGACTAAGCGCGTTGATCAGGAGCACCGCGACGCCGAACACGATCAGCGGCAAGCCCGACGACGCGAAGAGCACGAGGTACGCAACGAGGTTGATGTGCTCCGGTCCGCGCGCGAGTTGCAACGCGAGCGCAGGAATCACGCCCGCGACGATGAGCGAGAGCGTCATGCCGATGATCGTCGCGACTTTCGCAGCGAGGAGCGTCGCGCCCGACGCGGGAGTCGCGTCGATGATCGACGCCACGCGATAGCGCTGCTCGCGCCAGAACAATTCGGACACGTAGAAGATCAGCACGATGGTGCCGATGATCGACAGCGGCGGCTGCAGCGTGCGCAACACGCGGCCCATCGCGGGATAGAGCGCCGCGCCGTACTCGGTGTCGAGGATGTCGGAGTACAACTCGCCTGCCGCGAGTCCGAGCCCGAGGAGCAGCAGACCGATGAAGGGCTTCGAGAGAATGATGCGCAGATGAAGCTTCGTCGCCGAGACGAACGACGCGAAGGATTTCGTTTCAAGCGATCCCGCGCGACGACGGAGGGGTTCCCTCGACTCGCGTTGCTCGCGCGGCATGATGCGCGGTGCGGATTCTTTGCGCGTCGTGAACGAGAACGCGCGATAGACGAACAGCCAGATGGCCGCGGTGACGACGAGCCAGATTGCGCGATTGCCGAGAAGGAGCGGCTGCGTTGCGATCCAACTCGCGGTCTTTGCGGGCGCGGTCCAGAGTCGCGTCGCCTCGAAGAATGCGGAGAGTCCGAACGGATCGAGCAGCGCCGCCGCGGTGCCTCCGCCGGCGCCCGGTTTCGACGCGGCCATCAACGGCGAGTTCGTGAGCGCAGCGCTGATCATGTACGCGACGTACAGCACGACCGATCCGGCGTACGTCGCGAGCGCGTTGCGCGTCATCACGGCGATGCCGAACAACAACACTGCCGCGAACGCGACGTTCGGAATCGTGATCGCGACGAACGACTCGAGATACGGACGCGCGCTGAACGGCGCAAAGCGTGTGGACTCGAGCCACGGTGCGAATCGCACCGCGATCGTGCCGAGCATCCCCATCGCGCAGACGCTCAACGCCGCGAGCGACGCGCCGATGAAACGTCCGAAGAGGTAGTTGAACTTGCCGACGGCCGTCGTGAAGACGATGCCATCCATCCGATTCTCGACGTCGCGCATCACGGCGTTCGCCGCGAACACCGCGACGACGAACACGCTGAGCAGCGACACGAATCCGGTCGTCTGCATCACCGTGAACGGCGAGTTGATCGGGATGTTGCCCGGCCCGAAGCCGCTCGCCGGAATCGCAAAGCCCATCAACAGAAAGATGAGCGACGCGGCGAGGAACGACGGCTGGCGCACGTGATAGCGCCACTCGAACGCAACGATCTCTCTCAGCACGCCGCCAACTCCTCGGCAGCGACCGACGCGAGCACCGAGAAGTACACGTCTTCGAGATCGGGTGCGATCGGCTCGAACCCGGGATCGGGTCGCGCATCAGCGAGCACGTGCACCTGCGTCTGTCCCGCAAAGAGATGCGTCGAGATGACGTCGTGACGTTCGCGATACGACGCGACGTCGCTCTTCGCAATCGTCTTGCGCCACAGGCGACCCTGCAACTGCGCGGTCAGTTTCGACGGCTCCCCTTCCGCGACGATGCGGCCCTTCGCGAGGATGGCCATACGCGGGCAGAGATCGCTCACGTCTTCGACGATGTGCGTCGAGAGCAGCACGACCGCGCCTTCGCCGATTTCACTGAGCAAATTGTGAAAACGATTGCGTTCTTCAGGGTCGAGTCCCGCGGTCGGCTCGTCGACGATGATCAGTCGCGGATCGCCGAGGAGTGCTTGCGCGATGCCGAAGCGTTGCTTCATGCCGCCGGAAAATGTGCTCACGGCGTTGCGCCGCACGTCGTACAGATTCGTGAGCGCGAGCAGCGACTCGACTTGTTCGCGACGCTCGCCTTTGCTGGTCATGCCTTTGAGCACGGCGATGTGCTCGAGCAACGCGATTGCGGAGACGCCGGGATAAACGCCGAAGTCCTGCGGCAGATAGCCGAGTCGTTGTCGCAGGAACTGCGGATTCGCGACGACGTTCGTGCCGTCGAGCGTAATGGATCCGGAGTCCGGCTCCTGCAGCGCCGCGATCGTGCGCATGAGCGTGGACTTCCCAGCGCCGTTGGGGCCGAGAAGTCCGAAGAGGCCGGGTTGGATCGTGAGATCGATGGACTGCAGTGCGCGGACGCCGTTGCCGTATGTCTTTGTGATTCCCGAAAGGCTCAGCATGTGGCGGATAGTTACGTCCGCCACTGCATTCGGTTTCAGCGCGCCGCGCGGATCAGCAACTCAACGGAACGTCTCGCAATCGCTGAGTCGTCCGCCCTCGTAGCCGCGGCGAAACCACTCCATGCGCTGTGCGGATGATCCGTGCGTAAACGAGTCCGGATTCACGCCGCGTCCCGCCGACTTCTGCAAGCGATCGTCGCCGACGGCCGATGCCGCGCCGAGACCTTCTTCGATATCGCCCGGCTCGAGCACGTTGCGCTTCGCAGCGGAATGCGCCCACACACCTGCATAACAATCGGCCTGCAATTCGAGTCGCACGGAGTATTCGTTCTGATTGCGCGGATCGCGTTCCATCGCCTCATGCACGCGCGTCGAGGTGCCGACGAGGTTCTGCACGTGATGTCCGATCTCATGCGCGATGACGTACGCCTGCGCGAAATCGCCAGGCGCTCCGAAGCGCGAGTCGAGCTCGTCGAAGAACGACAGATCGAGATACACCTTCCCGTCGCTCGGACAATAGAACGGACCACTCACCGCCTGGCCCGTGCCGCAGCCCGTCTGCGTGTAGTCGCGGAACAGCACCAGCTTCGAGCGCTGATACTCGATCCCTTCCGCGCGCAGCACTTCGGCGAACGTGTTCTGCGTGTCGTCGAGCGCATCGGAGATGAACTCGACGCGCTTCTGTTCTTCCGGCGACTGACTGGCTGGTGGAACGCTTTGCGGTCCCGGCGCCTGTTGCACTGTGCCGCCGCCACCGGAGCCGTCGAACAGCGCGAAGAAATTCTTCCCGGTGAGAAGGCTCAGCACGAGCAGGATGATTGCTCCGCCGCAGCCGATGGTCGGGCCGCGCCCGAACCCGAAACCGCCCCCGCCGCCGCTCGCCCCGCGGCGATCCTCGATGTCCGAACTGACTCCACCTGGTGTCCAGCGCATACGTCGTACTCCTTCGTTTCGGCCTCTTTAGCATAGTCAAGGCCAGCTCTGCCGGCATTCAAAATCGCGCCAGGTTCGCCGGCCTGCGTCGCATCCGCGAACCTCGCCATCACGCGATCGTGCGAGGTCATCACAGACCTCGCGAAACTCATCCCGCGTGACGCCGGAACTCGTCACATTTCGGCGCTTCGCAACAGGAATTGCAAGGGCGTGACAGCGCGACCTGATTCGCGTCAACCTTCTGCAACGGCATGACTTGCGGGCGTGTCATTCCACCCCTGCGTAGCTACACTCCTATGCATCGATGGACAGCGATCTCTCATTCGTGATGGACGAAGAAACGTTCTTCGCGGGCCCGCCGGAAGCGGCGGAAGAATCGTTCAGCGTCGTCGCCGAACGGATCGTCGAGGCGCTGCATGAAGTGTCCATCAGCCACGCCCTCCGGCTCCTCGTGGAGGCTCGGGCCGCCGGCGGTGCGAGCCTCGGCGAATGGGACGGCCGCGGCGAGCCGCGCGTGCTCTCCGCCGTCGGATCGCTCGCGCCGGTTTCCGAGCAGCTCGACATCTGCCGCTTCTTCATCGACGCGGCACGGCATCGCGGCGAGCGAGCATTCTGCACGACGGCCGTCGTCGCGAATCGTCTGCAGTACGCGTGTGCCGTGCTCGCGCGGCCCGGCCGCGATCTCCTCACGCTCGTGATCTGGTCGCATGCGCCGCAGCCCGACGATCTCTCGCTGCTGCGCTTGTTCCTGCGACTCGTCGATCCGCTGCGACCCGCACGTCCGCGTCGCGTGCACGTCGCGCCGGAAGATCACGACGACTTCCCCGCCGGCTACGTCGCGGGACATTCGACTGTGATGCAAGACCTGCATCGCCAGATGCGACTCGTCGCGCAAGCAGATTTCCCGCTGCTCGTGACCGGCGAAACCGGCGTGGGCAAGGAGCACATCGTGCGCGCACTGCATGCATGGTCGCCACGACGCCGCGGTCCATTCGTGAAGGTCCACTGTGCGTCACTCAATGACAAGGAATCGTTCCCGCTCGCCGATGGCGGCACGTTGTTCCTCGACGAGATTGGGGAGCTCTCGCCCGCATTGCAATCGCAATTGCTGCGCATGCTGCACAGTCGCGATTGCCGCGCGCGCATCATCGCCGCGACCAATACCGACGTCGAATCACGGCTGCGCTCCGATCTCTACTATCGCCTCGGCGGCACAGTGCTGCGCGTGCCCTCCCTGCGCGAACGTCCCGAAGACATCCCGCAACTCGTCGAACATTTCGTGCGCGCGTTTTCGTCGGAGCTGCCGCATTCGATTCGCGGCGTCAGTGCGCGCGCGCTCGAATTGCTGACGCAATCACAGTGGCCGGGCAATGTGCGCCAGCTCGAACACGAATTGCGCCGCCTCGTTTACGCGTGCGCGCCGGGACGCACGATCGACTCGACGCTGATGAACGAGTCGATCGTCCTCACTGCACCACCACTGCCTTCGAACACCGCGACGCTCGACCTCGCCACGCGCGTCGACGACGTCGAGCGTCACACGATCCGCCAGGCCCTCCTGCGCGCGCGCGGCAATCGCAGCGTGGCCGCGCGCTTGCTTGGCCTCTCGCGCAATGGGTTGGCGTTGAAGATCCGGCGTCTCGCGCTGTAACTTCTGCACATCCATCGACCCGGGCAGTTCGTAGGTGATCGGATGACGGCGTTGAGGAACCGGTCCGCAGTGACCGCAGCAGCACTCTCGTTCCTCCTCGGCGCGATCGCCCTTCCCTCGCTCCATCTCGCGTTTCACGAGCTTCCGCACAGTCACGACGGCGTTTCGCATCATCACAACGACGACGATCACGGCGCGGATCACGATCATCACGAAGCGCCCGATCCGCATCACGGCGAGCACAGTCTCGCCCACTTTTCGGTCGCGATCAGCGATGCGCCAGCGGCCGCGTTCGTGTTGCCGTTTGCGGGCATCGTCGAGCGCGCGCTCGTCGCGACGACCATGCGTCATTCGTCGCCGGCACACGTCGCAGTCGCGCGCTTTCGCGGTCCGCCTGTCCGTAGTTGCTGATCGGAAATTGCCGTCCTCGATCGGACTACGGAGGTCTCATGAATTCCTCTCCGCCGTGTCGCGTCCGCGCGATACGACGATGGCTGTTCGTTTCCCTACTAATCACGCACGCGACGTTCGCGCAACAGGCCACGCTCTCAGGTCGCGTCACCGACTCAACGCATGGCGCGTTGCCCGGCGTCACGATTGAGGCGACCGCGAACGGCGCAACCGCGACGACTATCAGCGACCGCGATGGAAGCTACGCGCTCTCGCTTTCTTCCGGCACGTACGACGTCTCGTTTCGCCTGCTCAACTTCGCGACGAGCGTGCGTCGCGGAGTTGTCGTTCCGAGCAATGCGCGCGTCGACGTGACGCTCTATTTGTCGACGAGCGCGGACGTCGTCGTCACTGCAAAACAAACGTTCCGCAATCTCGCCGATCTCGACGAGCCCGTGAACGATCTTCTCGGCATCGCCGACGCCGCGACGCAAGGCGTCGTCACGGCGAAGGAGATCGAACGCCGTCCGTTTCAACGCGCCGGCGAGATTCTCGAAACCGTTCCCGGCGTCATCGTCAGTCAGCACAGCGGCGAAGGGAAAGCGAATCAGTACTACCTGCGCGGCTTCAATCTCGACCACGGCACCGACATCGCCGTGACGGTCGCGGGTGTGCCGGTGAACATGCCGACGCACGGTCACGGTCAGGGATACGCGGATGCGAATTTCCTGATTCCGGAGCTGATCAGCGGCGTGCAGTACAAAAAAGGTCCGTATTTCGCGGAGGAAGCGGACTTCGCGAGTGCGGGCGCGGTGAACGTGAATTACCTCAGCCTGCTCGACAAGCCGATCGGACTCGTGCAGGCCGGCTCGGAAGGATTCGCGCGCGCGTTGTTTGCGGCGTCGCCGCGCGTTGGCGATGGATTTCTCTTGTACGCGATTGAAGCGGGACGCAATGACGGACCATGGGATCGTCCCGACGAATTTCGCAAATTCAACGGAGTGCTGCGCTACACGCGCGGCGATCAACGCGGCGGCTTCAGCGTCACGGCGATGGGTTATGACGCGCGATGGAACGCGACGGATCAAATCCCGGCGCGCGCGGTCGACAACGGCGCGATCTCGCGGTTCGGCCTCATCGATCCGAGCGACGGCGGCTCAACCTCGCGATATTCACTCGCGAGCGAATGGCAACGCAGCTCCGCCGAGTCGGTCACGCAGGCCGCGGCGTACGCGATCAAATACCGGCTCAATCTGTTCTCGAATTTCACCTATTTCCTCGACGATCCCGTCGACGGCGATCAATTCGAACAAGCCGACGACCGGATGGTTTACGGCGCACGCGTGAGTCATCGCTGGCTCGCGAAACTCGGCAGCGTTGCTCTCGAAAATGTCGCCGGCGTTCAACTGCGTCACGACGACATTCGCAACGTCGGCCTGTACCACACGCGTGAGCGCGTGCGACTCGACACGATGCGGCAGGATCGTGTCGACGAAACGAGCGGCGGCGTCTACGGCCAGTCATCGATTCAATGGCAGCCGTGGTTGCGCACGATCGCGGGACTGCGCGCCGATCACTATCGCTTCAATGTCGGCACGCAGAATTCGCACGCGTCGCTGCTCAGTCCGAAGCTGACGACGATCTTCGGACCGTGGCGCAACACGGAGCTGTACGCCAACGCGGGCACCGGCTTTCACAGCAACGACGCGCGCGGCTCGACGCTCGCCGATCCCGCCGAACGCGTCACGCCGCTCGTGCGCACGCGCGGCGCGGAAATCGGACTGCGCACGTCAGCGCTGCATCGCATGCACGTCACCGCGTCACTGTGGGCTTTGGACATGAACTCGGAGTTGTTGTTCGTCGGCGATGCTGGAACGACCGAGGCCAGTCGTCCGAGTCGTCGGACCGGCGTCGAGTTGTCGACGTTCACCAATCTCACGAGCTGGCTCGCCATCGACGCCGACTATGCGTACTCGCGCGCACGATTTCGCGACGACGATCCCGCGGGCGATCGCATCCCCGGCGCGGTCGAAGGCGTCGCTTCGGTCGGGCTGAGTCTCATCGAGTTTCACAACATCTCCGGCGAGTTGCGCTTTCGCTATTTCGGACCGCGTCCGCTCATCGCAGACGACAGCGTTCGCTCCGACGCCTCGCATCTCCTCAACGCACGCCTCGGCTATCGCATCACGCCGCGCTTCCGCATCGAGCTCGATGTGTTCAACGTCCTCGACGCGCAAGTCAGCGACATCGATTACTTCTACGCGTCGCGACTTCCAAACGAGCCGCTCGGCGGCACGGAAGACATCCATTTCCATCCCGTCGAAACGCGCGCGTTGCGCGTCGGCGTGACGGCTTCGTTCTGATCGCTGGTTTCCTTCCGCTCGATCTCCTCGTCTAAGTCGAGCGGAAGGAGCACTCTCTCATGCGACGAACTGCACTAGCCCTCAGCGCGCTGATTCTTCTCACACTGGCCTGCGCACAGAAACACGAGGAAACCAC
>DASVNL010000510.1:0-4588 GCA_036383875.1 Thermoanaerobaculia bacterium | reverse complement strand
GCCGATCAGTGCACGTTGTACATCACGGATGGGCTCCGCTTGCACGAGCTCAATGTCTGCACCGGCACGCTACGCAAATCGATCATGCAAGTGCCCGGCGGCATGTACACCGTGCGTGTCCTTCGGGGCGGGGATCTGCTCATCGGCAGCCCGAATGCTCCGTTGCGCCGTTTCGATCCGTCCGGAGCTCTCGTGCGCAGCTATCCCGGCACGGCTCCATGGTTCGATGCCGGCGAGGCAACGGAATCGAGGCAAGCCGCGCTGATGCTCGTCGATGGCGGACGCCGCGCGTGGTATTCGATCGGCTCGATTCAGGCCGGATGCACGTCGCGCATCATGGAGATCGATCTCGAGACCGGCGCGACGTCCGTCGTGGCGAACCTCGGCATGGACGAGATGACGTCGCTCGCACCCGCGAATGCGTGGTGGGCGGCCGCGGCCGCAACACTCTCATCCGTCCCGACGCTCTCGGAATGGGCGATGCTTGCGTTGGCCGGCGTGTTGATGGCAATCGCGATCTTCAAGACAAACGTCTGACTGAGGAACGTATGAGAAGACTGTGGATCGCAGTGGTCGTCGTCGCGTTCGCAAGCGCGGCATTCGCACAGCGGTATGACGTCGTCCTCGCGGGAGTGGGCAGACCGTGTCAACTCGACAGCGAAGATCCGTACGCGAGCGAAGGTGCGGTGCAGTGGATTTCGGGCGGCGCGTCGCGCTTCGAGCTCGGGATCGTGCGCTTCGCTCCTGCGGCCGGCGGAAATCTGATCGGAATCAGCGGTCAGGACCCGCCCATCGTCGAGACGCGGGCGGACGGGACACGCATCTTCGTCCCGGAGCTCTTTCCGTACTCGCGCACGCGAAATCTCGTCGGCGATGCCGCGGGCAACACGTTTGTCCTGAACCTCGGACACTGGGGCACTGTCGACGTCGAGGTGTATGACGCGGCGCTGCAGCCGAAAGGCGGGAGGTCGATCGGTCTCACCGAGACGTGGGACTTTTTCGCGATGGACCTCGCGGCCGATCAATGCACGCTGGTTCTCGCCGGGGCCGAAGGCACGATCCGTCGTTTGAATGCGTGCGCGAACTTTGCGGAGCTCCCGGATTTCGATCCGGCGCCGAACGTCCCGGAAGTCGCGGATCTTCGCATTCTTCCGGACGGCGGCGTGCTCATCGCCGCGTCGGGAACTCTGTACCGGCTCGACGCGAATGCACGGATCGTCGACACGTTCCGGCCCTCCGTCGCGCCGACGGCGATGATGCTCACGCGCGGCGGTACGCACGTGATGATCGCGACGCACGGCTGCGGAACGGACATCATCGAGATCGATCTGGCCACGCACGCGGAGACGAAGGCCGGCACGAGCCAGCTCAAATACGCATATTCGATCGTGCCCTACTCCGCATGGACCGCAGCCTTGGGCAACGCGCACGCACCGCGACGCCGCTCGGCGAGGAACTGAATCGAATGAAACGACTTCTGCTCGCGACGCTTTTCGTCGCGCAGACCGCACTCGCGCAACACTTCGACGCGATCGTCACGGGTCGCACAGCCGACGGCACCGCGATCGCCGACCTGATCGTCGGCGGGCAGACGATTTCGGTCGCGGACATCGCCGTGGTTGCGGCGGCACCCGAGGGACGGGTGTTTGCGGTGACTGAAAGCAATCCGGCGCGAATCGTCGAGTTGCTGCATCCCGCGACCGCGCGACGAACGATCGGCGAGTTGCCGCAGGACTGGGCCGCGAACGCGATGGTCGTCGATCGCAATGCGAACGTGCACATCCTCGCGACGGGCAAGCCGTACGGCGTCGCCCTGTTCACCGTCGGCGCGAATGGCGTGGTGCGCGCGGAGTATCAGATGTCGTCGCTCTACTTCGGCAGCGCGTTTCCCGGCGCGATCGATCTTGCTGCGGACCAGTGCACCTTGTTCATGAGCGATGTATTCGGCGGCATTCGCCGCTTCGACGTTTGCGAAGGGAAGTTTCTCGCGGACTTTCAGGTGAGCGAGTTCCTCGACCGGCGGCCGGTTCGCATTCTGCCGGACGGCGGAGTGCTGTATGGCCTGATCCGCTACGACGCGAATGGGCAGGTCGTGGGAAACCTGCGCATCCGATCCAGCCTCGTCGGAATGGCATTCGCGCTCACGCGTGGTGGAACGCGCATCGTCATCGCGGGCGAGCGCTGCGATCCCGATGAGGAATCGAACTGTCCGTCGGATCCGCTCATCGGACAACTCGAAATCGTCGAAGTCGACGTCGATCATCCGAAGCAGATTCAGGTTCCGGGAAACGAGATCACGATCGGCAAGCTCACCACGGCGCAACCCGAGACGATCGTTCCGCTCTTCGCGTGGACTGCAGCCCTCGGCAACACGCGACCGTCGCGGCGTCGTGCGGCAGGCTTCTGACACCTGCTATCATCCACGTCCCTGTTCTTTCGCAATTGATGTCCGACGTGGTGTACGGGAAGCCGGTGTGATGCCGGCGCGGCCCCCGCCACTGTAACCGGCGACGAATCACGCTTTGGCCTGAGATGGCCCCCACTGCGCACAGCGGGAAGGGAGCGCGATGAGGATGACCCGGGAGCCAGGAGACCGGCCAGGTTGGACGAAACGCTTGTGAGACCTTCGGAGGGAAGTGTCGTCATGAAGTTCGTCCGTATTCTTTTTCTCCCCATCCTCGCTTTACCCGTCGCCGCGCAACAGCAGCAGGTTGCGCCGGTCCAGGCGGAAATCGTCGTGACTGCGTCCGCGCAGCCTGAGAGCGTCGAACAGACGCCCGCGACCGTCACCATCATCACGCGCGAAGACATCGAAGCGCGCGGCGCGCGCGACGTCGCCGAGTTGCTGCGCGAAGTTCCCGGCCTCGCGATCTCGCGCACCGGCTCGCCCGGCAAGTCGACGTCGCTCTTCATTCGCGGCGGCAGTTCGAAGCAAGCGCTCGTGCTGTGGAACGGCGTCGAGATGAACAACCCGTATTTCTCGGGCTACAACTTCGGCCAGCTCTCGACGTCCGGCGTCGAGCGCGTCGAGATCGTGCGCGGTCCGTTCTCCGCGCTCTACGGATCCGAAGCCGTGAGCGGCGTCGTGCAGGTCCTGACCGAGCCGAAGAAAAGTGGTGCGGTGCTCGACGCGCAGTTCGGCGAGAACGGCTTGATCAACGGCGCGCTGTCCGGTGCGTTCGTCGGCGATCGCTGGAACGCGCACGGCAGCGTCGAGCGTCGCGAAGACGACGGCTTCTTCGCGAACGACGACTCGCAGTCCGACGCGTTCTCCGGCGGCGCGACGTACAAACCGATCACCGGACTCTCGATCGGATTTCTCGCGCGACACAGCTCGTACGAGCTCGGGATTCCGTTCAGCCCGAACCTCAGCTTCGACGCGTTCGTCCCGTCTCCGCTGCGACGCGAGGAGGGATCCGAGACGCAACTCGTCGCGCCGATCCGCTACGAGACGAATGGGATCACATACGATTTGCGGCTGTCGGAGAATCGCCGCACCGAAACGTTCCGCGATCCGGAAGGATCGGGCGACAGCGACACGGAGTCGACGATGCGCGGTGCGCGTGGCTCCGTGCGTGTGAAGACGAACTTCGGCACGATCACCGGCGGCGGCGAGTACGAGCGCGCGGAAGTCGATCATCTCAGCGCGTTCTCGTTCATCGACCAGCGCGATCGCACGAACAAGTCGCTGTTCATCGAAGATCGGCTGTCCGTGCCGATGACCACCGTCTCGTCGTTCGAGCTCACGGCCGGACTGCGCTACGACGACTTCGACACGTTCGGCGGCGAGACCACGCCGCGCATCGCGGCCGCGTATCTGAACAACGGCCACAAGGTCCGCGTGGCGTACGGCGCAGGATTCCGCGCGCCTGCAATCGGTGAGTTGTACTCGCCGTTCTTCGGCAACGCGGAGCTCGAGGCGGAGCGCAGCACGAACATCGAAGTCGGCTACGAGCGATTCACGCAGAACGGCAGTGCGTCGGTCACGCTGTTCCGTTCCGAGTACGACGACCTGATCGCGTTCGGCGCGGCGACGTTCGAGAACATCGCAGCCGCGAATGCGAGCGGCGTCGAGTTGAGCGCGACGCATCGTTTCGGCGCGCTCGATGCGATGGCGAGCTATACGTGGCTGGACACCGAGGACGAGGCAACAGGCGAGCGTCTGCTGCGACGTCCGGAGCATTCGGGATCGCTCGCGCTGGGCTATCACCACGGCGCGTACTTCGCGCAGTTCGTCGTGACGCACAAAGGCGAGCGCGATGACGTGCGCGACATCTTCCCGTTCGGCGTCGTCGGCAACGAGGCGAACACCACCGCCGACTTCACGCTGCACTACACGATGGGCGCGTTCTCGCCTTACCTCAAGATCGAGAACCTGACCGACGAGTCGTACGAGGAAGTGTTCGGCTACGCGTCGTCGCCACGCCGCGCGATCATCGGCGTGCGCTACGCGATCAAGTGACTTGAGTCGCGCTGCGCGATCGCGAGGTCGCGCAGCGTTGCGACGAAGAGAATCAGCAGGCCGAGGTTCACGGCCGTCGCGACGCGCATCACGCCGATGTCGGGCGTGCCGCCCCACGGATTGAGC
>DASVNL010000509.1:0-22632 GCA_036383875.1 Thermoanaerobaculia bacterium | reverse complement strand
TCTCGACGGCGACGTCGACGCGCATCGCACGTGGATGCGCGACGCGATCGCCGGTGCGGATCGCGTGATCGTCGATACGTTTCCCGCTGGAATCCCGGGCGAGTTGTCGGGCGTCGACGCGCGCATGGAGCTCGTCGCGCGCAGTCTGCGCTGGGATGCGTACCGTCGCGCGGTGTCGGCGCCGTTGCCGCGCTTCGACACGATCTGGTCGATCGAGCCGCTCGAAGCCGAACACGAGTCGGCGCTACGCGCGCATGCGACGTCGTGGCGTGAGCTCGATCTGCGAGCGGACGACAGGCTGAGAGCCTGTCGCTCCACAAGGCCGGTGGAGTGGCGGGCTCTCAGCCCGCCGAATCTCAATTACTGGCTGATCGTGCATTCGGGACCAGCGGATGAGGTGCGCGAGCTCGTTGCGCATGCCGAGGAGTTGGGGAGGATCGAGGGGCCGCCGGAGCGGGTGCTCGTGGCGACTCGTTGTGCGATCGCGTTGCCGGAGGGATTCGAGTTGATCGACGCGTATCCGGTCACGCAGCTCTTCGCCGGCGCGGAGAAGATCATCTCCGCGGCCGGCTTCAACATCATGCTCGAGACGGAGAGCTGTCGCGAGAAACATCACCCCGTTCCGTTCGCGCGCCGCTACGACGATCAGTACGCGCGCGCGATGCGACGCCGGACGTCGTCGTGATCACGCGCCGACGGCCTGCGCGAGCTCGCGCAGCAACGTCGCGCCGTCGCCTTCCCACGCGCTGCCGTGTATGCAGGCCAGCGTTCGCGGCTCGAACGCCGCGAGTTTCGTGAAGTGCTGGCCGGCGTTCTTCGAGTGCGCGTAGTAGTCCATCGCCTGGCGGAATGACTCGCTCGGTCCGACGATGTCAGCCGTCGTGAGCGCGGTCGCGCCGCGTCCGGGCTGTGTGAAGAGATCGCCGCAGAACAGCGTGCGCGTCGACTCGTCGGCGAGATAGCCGGTCTCCCAGCCGTGCGGCAGGTGCGGCGTGTCGAACCAGCGCAGCGTGCGGCGTCCGGTCGACAGCGTCTCGCCGTCGGTGAGTCCGCGCGGCTCGCGATCGGCGACGTCGGCGACGGAGACCAGCGCGGCGGTCGCGCTGCAGAGAGGCTGCGCATTCGGCGCGATGGCCAGCCACTCGTTGAGCGAGCCGCATTCATCGGCTTCGAAGTGCGAGAAAGCGATCCAGCGCAATCGCTCCGCGGGGAGGATGTGACTGACGGCCTCGCGCACGAGCGGAAACATGCGGCGCGGTCCGGTGTGGAAGAGGACCGGGTCGGCGTCCTCGATCAGGTACTGGTTGAACGAAAAGGCAGCGCCGCCGGGAAGGTCGAGGGGCGTGTTGATGCGATAGATCCCCGCGGCGATCTCTTCGACGTTCGTGCCCGTTTGTGCGTTCGTGATCATGCGTTCTCCTTCGGTAAACAGCAATGTTCAGCGAATATGAGTCGCACATTCCGGATCGTCAAGGGCGTTTTACCTAAACATGCGTGTTTAGTGAAATGTTATGATGTCGCGCATGAAGTCCCGTCGTGCTTACACGAAGGTGCGCCGGGCCGCGGCCGAGGATGCGACGCGGGAGAAGATCGTGTGCGCGATGGTGGAGCTGCATGGCGAGATCGGCCCGTCGCGCACGACCGTCAGCGCGATCGCGGAGAGGGCAGGGGTGGAGCGGCTCACCGTGTACCGCCACTTCCCCGACGAGACGTCGATGCTTCGCGCGTGCTCCGCGCACTGGTCCGCGCTCAATCCGCTGCCGGCGATTCCGGTCGCGGGAGCCGATCCGCTCGCGTCGTGCCGCCACACGATTGTCGCGTTGTACGGCTGGTATCGTGCGAACGCGGACATGCTCACGCAGATCTTTCGCGACGCGCGGACGATGCCGATCGTCGCGGAACTGATGGCGCCGATGGCCGCGCATCTCGACGATGTCGCAGCGCAGCTCGATGCGAGGTGGCCGCGTCGCAGCACGAAGCGCGTGACGACGATCCGTCACGCGCTGCAGTTCTCGACGTGGCAATCACTCGACGCGCTGACGGGCAGCGATCGACGCGCGGCCGCGCTGATTACGGACTGGCTTTGAGCGACAGGTACTCGAGCCGGTCCGCGGGACCGATCGCGATCACGTAGTACTTCGGCGTGCCCGTGGACCACGTCCACGTGTGCGTGTTGCCGGCCGTGCGATGGTCGGCGGTCGCGGTGTCGAGGACGTCTTCGTAGTGCACCGGCGCGCCGTCGGGTTTCGCGACGGCGGTGACGAAGCGGACGTTCCACTCGGGCGTGTAGCCGATGATCAGAGATGCGTAGCGCGAGTCGTTCGCGAGCGTCCAGACCTCCTGGCGCCGCCGCTCTTCACGTTCGAGCTTCGCGATGTCCGCGAGCGTCGCGCGAACGGTGTCGCGGGGCATGCCCAGGCGGATGCCGAGGAGGTCGGACATCGGCGCGCGGGTTGAGACCGGCGCCGATGTCGCGCACGAAACGAGCAGCACCGCGAAGAGCGCGGCCGATGCACAACGCAGTCGCATCGTTACTTCACGTACGCGCTGATGACGTTCGAGTAGCCCGACGCGCCGTTCGCGTTCGTGGCTTTGACGCGGTAGTAGTACGTCGTCTTCCGCGTCACCGCGCCGTCGGCGAACGAGCTGCTGTTCGCGGGGACGCTGGCGAGTTGCGTGAAGCCGCCGGTCGCGGACGACGAGCGTTCGACGACGTAGTTCGTTTCGTTGTTCGCGTTGTCGTTCCAGTTCAGCGTGACCTTCGTCTTCGTCGGCGCGGCCCACAGCATCGACGGATCGTCGACGTCGTCGAAGCGCGAGAAGAGCGTGCGGCCGGAGCTCTGGCGAATGATCGTGGCGATGTCCTCGCCGTCGTTGTCGTAGCTGTTGATCGTGCCGTCGGGCGTACCGCTCGCGCCACTGCGATCGACGCCTGCGCGACAGTCGGCGGTGACGCAACCATCCGCGAACGCGGCGACGGGACGTCCGCGCGCGTCGATCTCGAGATCGTTGAAGTCGAGGAGATTGCGCGTGCCGGACGGGCAGGTCGTGCCGTGCGTGCAGACCACGCCGCGCTGCACGGGATCGTTGTTCGTCGCGTTGACGGTGACCCAGCTTGCGCCGCGGTCGTACGTCGTCGCGATGTAGCCGTACCACGTGCCGTTGAACGCCATGTCGGTGCCGACGCCGCTTGCGCCGGCGGTGGTGGTCCCGAGGAAGAAGATCGCGCCGCGATCGCCATCGCCGGCGGTGGCCGCGGGGAAGACGGCGTTCTGCACGCCGTGACTGTGTCCGATGTTCACGGGCGTCGTCCACGTCAGTCCGCGATCCTGCGAGATCGCCGCGCGTGCGGTGCCGTCGGCATTGACGAATCCGAAGTAAACCGTGCCGTCACTGCCGATGCCGACCGAGGGATCGGTTGCGCCGCCGGTGCTGCCCGGCACTTTGCGGATGCTCCATGTCAGTCCGTTGTCTTCGGACACCGCGACGGCCTGCTGGCCGCCGCAATTCTTGTTCGGAACGTAGACCGTTCCATCCGGCGCGACTTTGATGTGGCCGTGCAGGCCGTTGCACTGCGTGAGGTTCCACATCGGCACGGCGACGTCGAACGTCAGGCCGCCGTCGCGACTCAGCGCGATCTCGGCGAGTCCGATGTCCTGCGATGCGTAGTAGACGGCGTTCGGATACGAAGTGAGCGGTCCGCGAAGCAGCACGCCCGGCTTGAACGGTCCGCCGCCGACGGTCTGGTGATCGACGCCCGCGCCGATGCCCGAGCCCTGGCTCGGCGTCCACGTTTCGCCGTCGTCATCGCTGTACGCCATGAGGCTGACTTTCGTCGGAAGGAGCTGCGAGACGAACGTGCGATTCGTTCGCCAGTCGGTGAAGAGAATCGGATCGAATGTCGTGATCGACGTCGTCAGTCCGGAGCGATCGGTCCAGTTCGCGGTGCCGGTCGCATCGTCGAAGTGCACGCGCAACGTTTCGAGTCCGGAGATGAACATCGTGTTGCCGGTCGCCCAGTTGTTGCCGAGCGTCGGCTCGCCTGCGCCTTGTCCGAGGGGCGCGGGGGCTGCGTAGTTTGCGTACTGCGGGTGGTCGGAGGAGAGGACCGGTGGCGTGTCGGCGACGGACGTCACGACTTCCGCGCGGCCTTTGTATTGATCGGCAAGTGCGAGCGCGACGAAGTAGACGACGCGCACCGCGTACGTGCCGGTGCCGCTCTGCGTGACGTTGATCTCCGCGGCTTCGCCGGTGGTCGTGCCTTGCGCGGAGCTCGCGACGACCGGACCGGTGATGCTGTCCTTGTGGATGTACATGTCGTAGTCGGTCGCGACGAGGAGCCAGGAGAGCGAGACTTTCACGCTCTTGCCGTTCCAGTCAGCCGCGTTGCCGCCGATGGTCAGGACGAACGTGTCGCAGGTGACGCCTTCGACGCAGGTCGTTTCCGCTTCCGGGGAAACGCCGCCCAAGCCGGTGCCGTTGAACGTCACGGCGTTGCTGGTCGGAGTCAACAGGCCTGCGGTGGGCTGGGAGGCGAACAGCGGGAGTGCCGCTGCCACGATGAACATCGCCAGGGACGCACGAAACCACGAAGTTGCTTCTTTCATGCACTCGTCCTTCCTCATCTCGGTTGGCGCCGTGAAAAGCAAGGTCGATGCCGGTAGTGGCACTATGACCGGCCGTTTTCCATCATTGGGTGGAGTGCTGAAACGCGAAACGCGCCACGCGCCTGGGGAGGCGGCGTGGCGCGTCGGGTATGAACGTTCCCCGTGCGAGGAGGAGTTAGTCCTTACGAAGGCGCTTGCGGGTTTCGGTGGTCGTCGAAGTCGTAGTGGTGTCGTCGTCGTCATCGTTGGACGACGAGCTGGCCATCGAGCTCGGGGAGCTGCTGGACGAAGTCGACGTGGTGTTCGTCGTCGTCGTGCTGGTAGAGAGGCTGGCCGTGTTGTCGGCGATCGTGGTGTCGGTGACCGTGGCGGTGCCGTCGACGGTCGTGCTGCCCGAAGCCATCGTGCCGGTCGAGGTCGTGCTGCTGGTCGCGGTGAGGGTGGCGTCCGTCGGATTCTCGACGCTGGCGTTCCAAACCGGCTCGGTGGTGGTGGTCGTCACCGTCTTCTGCTCGGTGTTGGGAGTCAGGGACGAGTAGGCGACGTAGTCGGCGCGTGCCGCCGGGGTGCTCTGGTTCGCGTGATCCGCGGCTTTGGCGATGTTGGGATCGTCCGCGGCCGTGTCCGTCGTCGCGCAGGCGCCGAGGGCGAGGCAGAGAATCGAAAGAGCGATCAGGGATTTGGTTTTCATAGTTATTGGTTCTCCTGTCGCTGCCTTGATTTCAAGAAGCGGACCTACTTTTATTGCTGAGCCGCCTGGAGTTGCGAAAAGTCGCCCGGCGTGTCGAGTTGCCTGAATCGCGCAACTTCTGTTCTGCCGAGAATCGGCGATCGCTCACGCGTGCGTCAAACGTAAACGTCGCGCAGAAGCTGAGCCGCGGACGCATCGAGGCGCTCGTCGCGGCGGATCTCATCGAAGCGGCGGATGAGATCTTCGGCGCGGATGTGGCGGCGATGCGCGCCCGCGTAGTCGGCGTGCACGCTGCCTTGATTCATCATCACGATGCGGTCGCCGAGGGTTGCGGCCTGCGACATCGAGTGCGTGACCATCAGGGTCGTCAGCTTGTGCTGCGACACGATCCGCTCGGTGAGATTCACGATCTGATCGGCGCTCTTCGGGTCGAGCGCGGCGGTGTGCTCATCGAGTAGCAAAAGATCGGGCCGTCGCCAGGTTGCCATCAGCAGCGTGAGAGCTTGTCGTTGTCCGCCGGAAAGCGTCCCGATCGGATTGTGCATGCGCGTCTCGAGCCCCATGTTCAACGTGGCCACGCGATCGCGCAGATCGTTTTGAATGCGCGCCGGAAGTAGCCGGCCCAATCCGCGGTGCAGACCTCGTCGGGCGGCGAGCGCGAGATTCTCCGCGACCGTCATCGTCGGAGCCGTGCCGCTGAACGGATTCTGAAACACGCGCCCGATTCTCGACGCGCGCCGGTGTTCGGGCCACCGCGTGACGTCGTCGCCGGCGATGTTGATCGAGCCGCGGTCGACGAAGAAACTCCCCGCGACTGCATTCAGCAGCGTCGATTTTCCTGAGCCGTTCGTTCCGATGACGATGACGAACGATCCCTCGTCGATCTGCAGCGACACGCCTCGCAACGCCCGCACTTCGTTCGGCGTGCCCTCGAAGAACGTTTTCTCCAGTTCACGAAGCTGCAGCATGCCGTCTGACTTTCTGCAGGAAGGTTGGCAGCACGAGCGCGGCGAACACGAAGATCGCCGTCACGAGCTTCAGGTCATTCGGATTCAGTCCCCAACGCAGCGCGAGGGCAATGATCAATCGAAAAAGTACGGAGCCCATGATCGTGCCTGCCAGCGCGGCGCCGACGCTGTCCGTTCCGATGAGCGCGCGGCCGATGATGACGCTGGCCAGTCCCCAAACGATCATGCCGATGCCCATCTGCACGTCGGCGAATCCCTGGTACTGCGCGAGCAGCGCGCCCGCGAATGCGACCAGTCCGTTCGAGATGCAGAGTCCGAGCACGATCATGTTCTCGACGCTGACGCCGAGGGCACGGATCATCTGCTCGTTGTCGCCCGAGGCGCGCATGGCGCTGCCGAGGTTCGTGTTGAAAAAGAGCCAGGCAACGGTCGCGACGATGAGCACGATCGCGAAGACGAGGAGCAGCGATCCGATGTCGCGCGCGCTCACCGGCCAGCCGAGGAGCGTCGTCGCGTCATGTCCGGTCATCCAGCGGCCGAGACTCTGCGCGTACGTCGTGATCGTCGTGACGGCGAGGAGCGGCACGTTGCTCGATCCCATCACGTGAAGGTTGATCGAATATAGCGCGGTCATCACCAGGATGCCCGACAACAATTGATTGATCTTGAATCGCGTGTGCAGGACGCCGGTGCAAAGTCCGGCGACGCAGCCGGCCACGAATGCGGCGACGCTCGCGGTCACGGGATTCACACCGCGCGTGAGCATCGACGCGGCCACCGCTGCGCCGAAGGTGATCGAGCCGTCCGCCGTGATGTCGGCGAACTTGAACACGCGATAGCTGATGTACACGCCGAGGGCCAGCAGCGAAAGAATCATTCCGATGGTCCAGGCGGAGAGCAGAAGAGTCACGCGGCGCCTCCTCGCTCGGTCATCGGAAAGATCCAGCACGCACCGCGCTGAAATTCGCTCTCGCCCGCACCTTCGATGGTTCGCGTATCGCGCAGAAGATGAACGACGGAGATCACGCTGCGCGGCTGCAGCCACGCCGAGACGACATCCGCAACCGGCAGCTTTCCTCGGGGGAGCGATCGGAACGCGGTCACGATCGCGTGGAAGTGCCCCTGGTACTCCTCGCTCACGGGCCGCAAAAATGGAGCGAGCGATGCGGACGGCGACGCGGACAGGAGTCCGACGACGAGGCTGCTGAAGCGCGCGAATTCACGCTCGGGCGTGAACGACAACCATTCGCGCACGGCAGGAAAATCGAACGGAACGCTGCCGCGTCCCGGTGAGCGTCGCAAGCGCGCGCACACCAGGCCTGCGATGTCCGCGGCCATGACGATTCCGACGGTTTGTGTCCCGGCCAGTGAAACGGATGCGCGCACGATGTCGCTGAGCGGAACTCCCGCATCGGGACTGTTCGCCTCGAAGCGCAAGAGATGGCTCGGCGCACCTCGGAATGTAATCGCGTAAAGCGCCTGCACGTTCGGAGCGAGTCCGACGGTGCTGAGCATGTAGTCGGGCGTCGCCGTACCGTCCGTGGGCATGTACGCCGCGCTGCCCGCGGCGCCGACGAATTCGCCGAACAGATCGCGACACTCGTCGTGGTTCGCGCCGAGCGCTCCGACGCCGAGGGAAAAGACATCGCGGTAAATCGAGACAGGGGAGGCTTGCGCCTCGAGGTTCGGATCGCCGGTCAGGAAGTACTCGGATTGCCGTCCATCGAGCACGCGACTCTCGAATTGCGCGCGCTCGGAGTCGAGCGGCAGCGGAATCGACAACGTCTTTCTCTGCGCGGTGCCCGAGCTCGCGCCGGCGATGAGCAGCTCGACGAATCCCATCTGCCGGAGCGTGTTGCGCGCGCGCTCCGACGCCGCGGAAATTTGCAGCGAGCCGTGGAGCGCGGCGGCGTCGCGTTGATGTTTCAGCAAAACCGCGGCGCCGGCTGAGCTGACATAGGTGACGCCGGAGAAATCGAGTCGCACGTGGCGCGCACCTTCGCGCGCGACGTCGTAGAGCGCTTCATCGAGCGACTGGGACCAGTGATTGTCCAGCCGTCCGGACAGACGGAGATGCACGACGCTGTCCGAACGCTCCTTAACGATTTCCATTCGCGTCCTGAATGACTTCGTTCGCCGACTTCACGAGGGCCGGAGGAAGTTCGAGGTCGAGTGCGCGGGCCGCGTCGAGATTGACGATCAGGTTCGTTCCGCCGAAATCCTGAAGCGGAATGAGTTTCGGATCTTCGCCGCGCATGATGCGCGCGGCGAGCTTCGCGGCCAGCCGGCCGCTGTCGTGGTAATCGCGTGCGACGACCATCGTCGCTCCGCCGATGGCCTGCGATTTCTGAAACGCAAAGACGGGGATGCGCCCGCGCCGCGCGGCCTCGCTGATGCTGCCGAATGCGGATGCCGTGAGGTTGCCCGGAATCTGGAGCACGGCATCGATGTCGCGCGACATCAGCGCCGCTGCGGCGTCGGGCACGTCGGTCGCCGTCTCCGCGGGAACGTAGACGACTTCGAATCCGGCGCGCTTCGCCGCTTCGTCGAGCGAGATTTTGTAGTGGACCATGTTGGTCTCCGCCGGACAGTACAGCGTGCCCAATTTGCGGATGGTGGGGAAGTGCGTTCGGATGAGCGACAGCGCTTCGTCGTTCGCCGGCAGGAGGCTGACGCCGGTGACGTTCGGCGCATGGTCGGTGTTGCTCTTCCCCGCGCCGGCCTTCAATCCGTTCGCGACGTAGTTGAAGACGACGGGCACGTTCTGCGCGCGCCGGAGTGCGGCCTGCAGTGTCGGAGTCGAGAAGGTGATGAGCATGTCCGCGCCGCCGGTTGTCGCGGCATCGATCAACGCGGAGACGGTCGCCATATCGCCCTGTGCGTTGAGGATCTTCACCTCGAAGTCCCGCCCATTCTCGAGCCCCGATTCGCGAAGCCCCTCGAACACGCCTTTCTCCGCATCCTTCACGTCGATCACATCGTTGTATTGAACGAAGTAGATCTTCCACGTGCGCTTTTTCGTCAGCGCCTTGCGCGCTGCGCGCTCGCGATGCTGCAGGTCAGAAAGCAACAGAATGGCCGAAGCCGCGGCCACTACGCCGACGCCTAACGCGATCCTGCGAATGATGTTGAGCACGGACGGCGCGTATGGTCATCGCCGCGCGGGACGGAGTCAAGTTTCGTGGGAATGCCGTACGGGCGGACAGAACCCGACAGCGCGAACGCTCGATCGCGATATCGCGTCCGGTCGTAGGTGGAGCTGAACAGCACGAAACGAATGCGATCAGCGCCGGACGATCACGTGAAACAGCGAGTCCGTGGCGCCGGGCACGGACCGGCAAAGGACGAATCCGCTGCCGGTCGGGGCGAAGTCGATCACGTCGCCGGCATCGAAGAGCGGCGTCACCGCCGGCTCAGCCCACCCGCCCGCGCCCGCGGTGGCAGCTGTCAGGCGGCGGTTGCCGGCGATGAAGTACAGCGTGCGTCCGTCGCGGCTCCAGCGCGGCATGCGGCCGCCGCTCGTCGAGACCACGGTCTTCTGCGCGGTTCCTGCGCCCGCGCTCTGGATCTGGACCTCCGTCTGACCGCTGGCGTCGGTGGAGAAGGCCAGCAACTTGCCGTCGGGAGAGATTTCCGCGTCGCGTTCGCGAAATCCGCTGCCCACGGCTGGTTCCGGAGTCGCGTTGCCTGCGAGTGCGAGGCGGAAGATGTGATCGGTGGTCTGGGGGTCGCGGCGAGTGAAGTACAGGGCCGATCCGTCGGGCGTGAAACTGGTGGCCGTGTCGAAGAACCCTGGAGCGGCGAGCGGCGCCGCCGTGGCCGCGTTGAGGGGCCGCCGGACCAGGTATGGATAGATCCCTCCTCCCGTACGCGAATAGACGATCGAGCCGCCGTCCGGCGCCCAGACCGGAAAGACTTCCATCCCCGGATCGCTGGTGAACCGTTCCCGCACGCCGCGCACGAGGTCGAACAGCCAGATGTCGCCCAGAGCCGTGCCGCGATTCATGATCGTGACCGCGGCCCGGCGGCCGTCCGGCGCGAGGTCGACGCTGAAGAACTGCTCGCCATCGGCGATCGTGCGCAGCATCTCTCCGTTCGGCCCCACCTCGACCAGCGAGCCGCGGGAGGTGTCTGTGCGAAAGACGACCGTTCCGTCGTGCGAGGCGGTGAATTGGGCGGTCGCGGTCGCGTAGAAATAACCGACGTCCGAGGCCACGGTCTCTGGCTCTCCCGACAGCTTGGCGCTGGCCGGGTCGAACGGCTGGGAAAGGAGCGTCCCGTTGCGGACGTAGAGCATGCGGCCTTCCGCCAGCGCCACGTTCGAGACGTTCGGCAGAACGGGCACGAGCGTCTTCGAGTCGAGGGAGCCCAGCACGAGCTGCCGCTCGACCGACTCCACCCTGTAGACCTGGAAGAGAAACCGCCGGCCGTCGGCGAGGAAGACCGGCCAGCCGTGCCTCCACTCGCCCGACTTCTCATCGATGACCGTGACCGCCTCCGGCACGCCGCCGCCATCGGACACGCGCAGGATCGTGCGGCGTCCCGCGCCCGGCGCATCCGAGAACAGGATGACGCCCTTCCCCCATGCTCCCACGGCGCCGTTCGGGGCCACTTCGCACAGCGGAATGGCCGCCCCGCCGTTCGCGACCCGCGACTTCCACAACTTGCCGCGAGCGGCATACCCGATCCACTCGCCGTCGGGCGACCAGAACGGGCCGGTCGCATCGTCCGAGTCGGGAACGGCCGTGACCTCGAACGAATCGAGCCTCCGGATGGCGAGGCTGCGGCGCTTGCCCGACGAGGCCACGAACGCCAGGCGGGAGCCGTCCGGCGACAGTGCGAAGGTGTTCGTGTCGAACGCCGACACCGCCGCGAATCCGTCCGGCAGCGCCAGTTGCAGATGCAGCGCAGGCGCCGCCGGCGTCCGCGGCGCACGTGCGGAAAGGAACGCCCACGTCAGCAGCGCGGAGAGCACCGCCGCCGCGGCCACCCAGGCCGCGGCCCTGGCTCCGGCGCGACGCGTCGCGGGCGCGGGAGCAGGCTCGCCGCGCGACGCCGAGGAATCAGCCAGCCAGCGCAGCTGCCTGGCCACGTCCTGGGCCGACTGCCACCGGTCGTCGGCGCTCTTCTCCAGCGCCGTCATGATGATCCGGTCGAGCTCCGGCGGAATCGACGGTTGGAGCGCGCGCGGCGGGGTGGGGTCGCTGCCGAACACCGCGGCGATGAGGCTCGCCTGCGAGCTGCCCTCGAACGGCCGCCGGCCGGTGGCCATCTCGTACAGCACGACGCCGAACGAGAACATGTCGGTGCGCTGGTCGAGCGGCTTGCCTTCTAACTGCTCGGGCGACATGTAGTGGAACGTCCCGATGATCGACCCTTCCGTCGTCAGGGCGATCGCAGTGGGCGGCGCCGACTCCGCGGAAAACGTGCGCGGCTGATTCTCAGCCAGCTTCGCCAGCCCGAAGTCGAGCAGCTTCGCTCCCGAGTTGGTGATCATGACGTTGGCTGGCTTGAGGTCGCGATGGATCACGCCGGCGCGGTGCGCGTGGTCGAGCGCGTCGGCGATCTGAATGGCGTAGCGCAGCAGCAGCGACAGAGGCAGCGGCCCGCGGGCGATCTTGGCCGACAGCGGCTCGCCGTCGAGCAGCTCCATCACCAGGTACTCGGCATCGCCCTCCCGGCCGACGTCGTACAGCGTGCAGATGTTCGGGTGGGTGAAGGAGGAGATGGTCCGCGCCTCGCGCTCGAAGCGCTCCCGCAGCTCCGCGTTTCCAGCGAGCCTCGACTGCACGACCTTGATGGCCACGCTGCGACCGAGGCGGGTGTCGCGCGCCCGGTAGACATCGCCCATTCCGCCGCTGCCAAGAACTCCCACGATCTCGTACGGTCCCAGGTGGCTGCCGGTCGGCAAGGTCATCGCTACGCCGATCATACGACGGCGGCCGCCGAAGGCCGTCGTCGTACGCCCGGTAGACCGCGCCGCCTCGCACTGGCTCGCGACATGCTCGCCCACGCTTCCCCGAGGGAATCGGTCATGCAGTTTCGCGCTACCGCGCTCGTATTCGCCTGGTGGATCGCCGGCCTTGCGCCGCCGGCTCGCGATGCTGCAGGTCAGAAAGCAACAGAATGGCCGGAGCCGCGGCCACCACGCCGACGCCTAACGCGATCCTGCGAATGATGTTGAGCACGGACGGCGCGTAGGGTCATTGCTGCGCGTGACGGAGTCAAATTTCGTGGGAATGCCGTACGGGCGGAGAGAACCTGGTGTTTTCCCAGCCGGCAGTCCCGCGGTGCTGTACGCTTGATGCGTTCTCATGCACGCATCTGCATCGATCACGCTGGCCGGTTCGACGTTGACCGGGCTGCGTCATGTGTGCGCGTTCTTCCGCGACACAGAGGAGATGTTTCGCGTCCTCCTGACGTTCATCCTGGAAGGGCTGGCAAAGCGCGAGAAGGCGATCCACATCGTGTCCGCGAACAATATCGATCTGCATCTCGGCCATCTCGCGGCGGCAGGCGTCGACGTCGACGCGGTGCTCGCCAACGGACAACTGCAGATCGTTGAATGGAACAAGTCGTATTTTCACGGCGGCGCGTTTGAGGAAGAGGCCGCGCTCCAGGTAATCGACCAACTGCTGACCGATGCGCGCGAGCAAGGTTATCCGCGGGCGCGCCTCCTCGGCGACATGGACTGGGTGCTGGAAAACCGCCTCGGCACCGAGAATTGTGCGTCGTACGAAGCGCGACTCAACGACATGGTGATCCACCATCCGGAGGACGTCGTGGTCTGTGCCTATGATCTCTCCCGCTTCGGCGGATCGGCGGTCCTCGACGTCATGCGGACGCATCCGACAGCGATCGTTGGCGGCATTCTGCAGCAGAATCCGTTCTACACCGACCCGAAGGAGATGCTGCGCGAGCTGCGTGCGCGCGGCAAGGAATGAGCGGCGAAGGGGCGGCGCTGCAGCGAGCGGCGCGCGACATAGTCGCCCTTTCGACGCTTCCCGCCGCCTGGCGCGGCTACAGCGCGCAGCAGATCGCCGACGACCTCGCGGACGTCCTGCTGCACATGGCCGATCTCGACCTCGTGCACGTCGCGCTGCAGGCCGGCGAGGTGGTCAGCGCCACGCGCACGCGACGGCCAGACGACGCCTCGGACCCGCGGGTGCAGACCGCCATCGCACTGCTGCAGCAATCGCGCACCTTCGAGCCGCAGACCATTCGCGATCCGCTGGGGAGCGATCGCTCGCTGCGCGCGCTGGCGATCCCGGGCGAAGAAAACACGGACCAGGGGCTGATCGCTGCATCAAGCAATGGCGCGTTTCCTACCGCCGCCGACCGGCTTCTGCTGACGCTGGGGCTGAATCAGGCGCGCATCGCGGTCGGACATCAACGCGCCGAGCGACTGCAGGAGGAGAACATCCTCCTCCGCGGCGAGATCGACGAGCGCCTGATGATGGGCTCCGTCATCGGGGTGTCGGCAGCGATGCGGGCGGTGTTGTCGGCCGTCGATCAGGTCGCGCCTACGGGAACGACGGTGCTCATCACCGGCGAGACCGGCACCGGAAAGGAGCTGATCGCGCGCGAGATCCATCGCCGCTCACCGCGTGCCGAAGGTCCGATGATCGCCGTCCATTCCGCGGCGCTTCCGTCCTCGCTGATCGCCTCGGAGTTGTTTGGCCACGAGCGCGGTGCGTTCACCGGCGCGCTGCAGCGACGCGCGGGCCGCTTCGAGCTGGCGTCGCGAGGAACGATCTTTCTCGACGAGATCGGCGAGCTGCCGCCGGAAACACAGCTGGCGTTGCTGCGTGTACTGCAAGAGCGCACGTTCGAGCGCGTCGGCGGTACGCAAACACTTCGAACCGACGCACGCGTCGTCGCCGCCACGCATCGCGATCTGCAGAAAATGGTGCGCGAGGGCACGTTTCGCGAAGATCTCTACTACCGCCTGACGGTGTTCCCGATTCACATCCCGCCGCTGCGCGAGCGGCGCGGGGACATCCCGCCGCTGGTCGAGCACTTCACGCGGGTCTTTGCGCGGCGGCTCGACAAGACCATCCGCCGCATCTCGCGCGCGAGCATGTCCCGCCTCACGGCGTACTCATGGCCGGGGAACGTTCGGGAGTTGGAGAATGTCATCGAACGGGCCGTGATTCTGACGCGAGGGGAAGAGCTGATTGTCTCCGCGGCGCTCTTTCCGCCGTCGTCCGGCACGAAGCGTGGCGCGCTGCCCCGGCGTCTCGATGAGATCGAGAAAGCCGCCATCGAGGACGCGCTGACGGAGAGCAAGGGACGCATCGGCGGGCCCGCCGGCGCCGCGGAACGCCTGGGCATGCGGCGCACGACTCTCTATTCAAAACTGGCCCGTCATCGCCTCAATCCGGCGCGCTTCAAGACGTCGTGATCTCGACAGATGTCGGATTCTCGACACTTTTTCTGAGCGTCCCTTCCAACGTTCTCAGTCACTTATGAGCGGCCCCGCTCTTGATGTGGGAAAGGCTGCGATGCCCATCAAACGCAGTCTCCTCGTCGAGGACAATCCATCCGACGCGCTGGTACTCGAGCGCCTGCTCCGCGCCTCGTCCGTTCAGGTCTCCGTCGCACCCTCGGTGGAGCAGGCGATCGAGCTGCTGCAGCGCGATTCGTTCGACGTGATCTTTCTGGACCTCACCCTTACGGACAGCACCGGCTTGGCCACGCTGGGAGCGATCCTGGAGCCGGCCCGCCGTACGGCGATCGTCGTTCTGACCGGTCACGACGACGAAGAGACGGCGCATCGCGCACTGTCGCAGGGCGCTCAGGACTACCTCATCAAAGGAAAGACGGATGGGGCGATGCTGATGCGTTCCGCGCGTTATGCGTTCGAGCGCAAACACGCGGAAGCGCTGCTCAGCGCCTCTGAAGAGCGGTTCCGGGCGCTGGTCGAGAACAGCTCCGACGGCGTCGCACTGCTCGACGCCGAGGGGATGATTCTCTACTCCAGCCCGGCCGTTTTCCGCATTCTCGGACTCGAGCCCGAGGAGTTCGTAGGCCGGAGCATCTTTTCGATGATTCATCCGGACGACCTCGAGCCGGTCCGCGAATGTTTCGAATTCGTGCTCAGCAACAGCGGCCAGACCGCGCCGCCGACCGACGTCCGTTATCGCCACCGCGACGGTACGTGGCGATACGTCGAAGTGATCCGCGAAAACCGGCTCGACGATCCCGCCGTCGGCGCGATCGTCGCGAATTATCGCGACGTCACCGAACGCCGCCTCGCACTCGAAAACGTCGACCGGATGCGGCGGCAGTACGAACTGCTGCTCGACTCCATTGCCGAGGGCGTGCACGGCATCGATCTCTCCGGCGCGATCACGTTCGAGAATCCAGCAGCGGGGGCGATGCTCGGCTGGGACTCAGCCGAACTGCACGGACTGTCCGCCCATGCGACGATCCATCACACGAACGACGATGGCACGCCACACCACCTCGCGGACTGCGCCATCCACGCAACGCTGACTGACGGCATCGTGCGGCACATCCACGATGATCTCTTCTGGCGCAAGGACGGTACGTCGTTTCGCGTCGAATACGTGGCCGCGCCGATCCGCGACAGCGATGGGGGGATCACCGGTGTCGTGATCGTGTTCCACGACGTCACCCGTGAGCGCGAAATGCAGCGGCAGGTCGAGCAGGCCATCCGCGTCTCGTCCCTCGGACGCATCGCCGCGTCCGTGGCGCACGAATTCAACAACGTGCTCATGTCCATCCTCCCTTTCGCCGAGATCCTGATGCGGAAGGTGGGAAACGACGCGGCCTTGCAACGTCCGCTGAAGCACATCATGGATGCGGCCCGGCGAGGGAAACTGATCAGCCATCAGATTCTTCGCTTCGTCAATCCTGCCTCGCCCACGATGGTGCCGTTCGATGCCGCAGCATGGCTCATTGATTTTGCTGAGGAAGCCGGCACGATCGTGCGCGATCGCGCAGTCGAGATCGTGCGATCCGAAACGCTTCCTGTCTGCGCCGATGCGCCGCAACTCGCGCAGGTGATGACGAACCTGCTGACGAATGCGCGCGACGCGACGCCGGCGAACACGGTCCTCACCCTCGGCGCTGCGCGCGCCGACACGCTGCCGTTCGTCGCGCGACAAATCGAGAACGCGGAGCGCTTCGCCGCATTCTTCGTACGTGACCGCGGATCCGGAATTCCGGGCCACGTGCTCGAACGGATTTTCGAGCCGCTCTTCACGACGAAGAAAAGCGGCGGAACCGGCCTCGGTCTCGCCGTCGCGTTTCAGATCGTGAGCGAGCACGGCGGAAAGATTCTGATCGAGACCGCTCCCGGCGCCGGCTCGACGTTCTACATCACGCTCCCGCTGCAAGAGCTGTAGCGCGGTCGCGGGTCCCGAATGTGCAGCACGAAGGAGCATGAATCTCCGGCAACTCGACCGACGATTTCTCGGACGTGAAAGTGAGCCGGAGGAGATCAGTGTTGCGCGGACGGAAGGTTGCTACGTTTACGACGAACGCGGCAAACGCTACATCGACTTTTTGTCGGGGTGGTGCGTCGGCAACTTCGGATGGAGCAACAGCGAGATCACGAAAAGGCCGCGTCGCAGGCGCCCTGACTACGTCAATCCCGAATACCTCTATCGGCCGTGGGTGGAACTGGCTCAATTGCTCGCGGAGATCACACCCGGCAAACTGGAGAAGAGTTACCGGGCGACTGGCGGTTCGGAGGCGGTCGACATCGCGCTGCAGATCGCCATGGTTTCGACCGGCCGGCGTAAGTTCGTCTCCGTGGAAGGCAGCTACCACGGCAACACCATCGGAACGATCAGCGTCGCAGCAACCGACGGCCGCGAGCCGTATCCCAATCGGCTGTCGAACTGCCTCACGATCGCGCCGCCGCTCGGCCGGCGCGCCGCCGATCGACTGGAGCGTCTGCTCGCGAAACGCGACGTCGCCGCGTTCATCATGGAGCCGATCAGCTGCAATCTCGCGGTGATGGTTCCGGAGGATGACTTCATGGAGCGCGCGCAGCAGCTATGCCGGCGCTACGGGACGTTGTTCATTGCCGATGAAGTGGCGTGTGGATTCGGCCGCACGGGAAAAGTCTTCGCATCCGAGCACTTCGATCTGAGCCCCGACATTCTCTGCATGGGAAAGGCGATCACGAGTGGCCACGCCCCGATGGGCGCGACGATCGTGACGCAGAAGGTGGCGAAGTCAGTGGAAGGCGAAGTCGGCTTCTGGTCGACGTACGGATGGCATCCGGAGTCGGTCGACCTTGCGATCGCCACGGTCGGCTGGCTGAAGAAAAACACCGGAACGCTCATGCGCCATGTCGATCAGATCAGCGCCTACATCGCCGATCGCCTCGGTGCAATGGAGTTCGAACAGGTCCGCATTCGAGGAATGGCCATCGCCGCCGATACCGGCGACGAAGACGAAGCGTCGAAGATCGCCGAGCGTTGCAGAAAGAACGGTCTCCTTCTGACCACCTCCGGCGCCGCCATTACGATGTTCCCCCCGCTGACCCTCGACCAGCGAACGGCCAAGCAGGGCCTCGATATCCTCGCGAGCACGTTGTCGTAGCGCGGCATTCGCGCACGCTTGACGCTGCGAGCGGCGCTGCGTACGCTCGTCCGCGAGCCAGGCGATGAAGCGTCTTCCCTTCGGGATCGTCAGCGGTCTTCTGTTCGGCGCAATCGATGTCGCCCTGATGCTCCCTCTCCAATTCCAGGATCGCGCGACCGCATTTGCTGCTGCATTCACCAGCCGCTTTGCGATCGGTGTTCTTGCAGCCACCGCTCAACTGCCGCTGCCCGCATGGGCTCGAGGTCTGGTGGTCGGCCTTCTGATCAGTCTTCCGGACGCAATCCTCACCAAGGCTTATGCACCGATTCTCGCGACCGGAGTGATCGGGGGAACACTCATCGGCTGGGCCGCAGGAAAATGGTCGCGCCCGGACTAGCGGAGACCGGCGCGGGGCGTTACGCCACTTCGACCCACAGACTCTCGGGGCAATCGACGCCGAGGGTCTTTTTGACGCTGCGGACGATGGCTTGTTCCAGTTCGGGATCGGAGACCAGGCGGTCTTCTGTAAACCGCAGCGTCTCGATGCCGCTTCGCTTCAGCAGCAGCGTGTCCACGCGCACGAAGACTCGGTAGATGTCGAGTTGCCCGGCCTCACGACTGCCGGCCTGCGTTTCGATGAGGTTCATGAGCGCGCGAAGACTCAGTTTCCGGGAGGCGGTCATGACTCGATTCTCCTTGCGGTCATTTGGGGACGGGAGCGGCGTGAAAGCCAGGCGTGGTGCGACGCGGCCGGGTGGAGGAGGCACGATCGTCGGACGTGGTGCGACTGAAGGAAATGCTGGCGTGCTGTTCACCTGACGGTTTGGAAGCGCGGTCAATGGGCGCACGTTCGGCGGCGCGGGTTCGGCCGAGAGTTTCGCGATTGCCTGCGTGGGAGTCTGAAATGTGCCGAGGAGAAATTCGCGGAGCGTCTTCTCTTCCTGATTCCCTGCGGCGGCGAGGGCGCGCACGTAATCTGCCGCTGCAAGTGGCTGTTCCTCAATCAACTGCAGCTTCAGAAGACGGACCAGGGCGGCATCACGTTCGGCAGGTTCGACGCGGAATTGCCGCCCCAGTTCGGCTGCGGTGACGACGCCAGTCGCCGCGAAGTAGAGCGCCCATTCGAGCGCGGTCAAGCGGAGATCGTCCGGCAATTCATGCGCGGGCCGCGCACGACGAAAGACCGACTCCGGAAGAATGCTTTGGGCGATCATGCTGCCTCCTGTGCCGCCCGCAATCCGACGACCAGCAGCGAGCGTTCGCCGCGCCAATGAATCGGCATGACGAACGTCGAGTCCGGAAGGTCCAGAGCGTGTACTTCGGGCGTCGTCAGTGAGCGGGGAACGGAGATTTGCCAGTTTCCGCCGAAGGCCTTACTGGCGTTGCCGGAAAGGACGTTGGAGAACTCCTGACACATATCCTTGAGATGTTCCGGCGAGTCTTTCGGCTCTCCGTTGATGACCAGGACATCCTTGAGCATGGCGGTGGGCGAGGTAAGGTAAATACACCCGTGATACTCGCCATGAATCTCGATCAGACTCGTGTAATCGAGCAACTCCGGATCGCCGAAATGGATGTGCGGCTCTCCCATGATCGGCTGCTCTTCGGGCGCGAGCTTCGCGAAATAATCGAGAGTGATCCGCTTGAAGAGTTTGAGCTGTTCGGGATTCATGTGTTCTCCTCGCCTCGCTTCGTGTGATCTTCACGAACGGACCACTCCATCAGCAGCGACGTCAGACTCATCGAGGGTTCGCCGTCGATCTCACATTTATCGACGACGCGCAGACTGTGTTCCCGCATTGAGAGCATTGCGAAGAACGCCTCTTTTCCCTCGATTCCGTCAAGGCGTGCATTCAGTAATTTGCCATCGCGGAAATACACTTCGCCCACGCGTCCGCCGTGCGAGACGTAAACGGTGCAGGTTTTCTGATCGATCTCGAGGATCTGCAGAAAGGTCGTGATCGAGATTCCGCGCACCTGGCTTTCCTTCTGCCGGCGAATGACGCGATCGATACGACTCACGAGAAAATCGATGTCCGGCGGTTTGGCGATGTACTCGGCCGTATCGAGTCCATGAATTTCGTCGCGATCGAGACTCGTCATTGCGAACACAGGGATGTCGGGCCAGCGGCGGCTGACCTCACGGATGAATGCTCGGCCCGCGGCTGGCGAATCGTCGAACAGAATCTCCGTCACGATCGCATCGAGCTCCGAGTGTTGTGAAAGGACGTCCAGTGCGTCGGCGGGACCGCTTGCGACAATGACTTGCCATCGCGGTCGCAATAGCGACACGCCCGATCCCATCATTTCCAGCAGAAATTCATCCGTATCGACGAACAGGAGATTTCCTCTTCGCACGGGACGCGAGTCATTCGGCTTCGCGCGCGATTCGGAATCGTCCTCGCTCACGTTTTCGATTCCTTTGAACAATGTTGATCGTGAATGCTGAGCCATTGGGCTTGACTAATTTCTGGCGACTGTCGAGAGAGCGTGGTCAGTGAGTTGTTCGAGTGCTTCGGCAATTTCGCGTGGGGTGAAGGGTTTCGTCAGAAAGCCGCAAGCGCCCAGAGCGATGGCATCCATCGCGGTCTTGTGACTATTGAGGGCCGAGATGACGAGAATGGAGGTCATCGGCTCGATCTCGCAAATGCGCCGGATTGCACCAAGGCCGTCGAGGCGCGGCAGCGTGAGATCCATCGTGACGAGCTCGGGTCTTTCTCGCGCGAAGATCGACACCGCTTCCTCACCATCTTCCGCGCGGAAGACCTGAGAGATGGTTCCTTCATCCACCGACCGTTGAATGGCGTTGCGGACGACGAGCGAGTCATCGACGATCAGCAGTTTCATGATTCACCTTGCGGTTGCAGCGGCAATAGGATTTGGAAGGCGCAGAACACACCGGGCTCGCTGTGAACGAGAATCATTCCTCCGGCCTTCTCGATCTTCGCCCTGACGAGGTCCAGGCCGACGCCGCGCCCAGCGTCGGAAGTCGTTTCGACGGCCGTCGAAAAGCCGGGCTCGAAAATTACCTGAGCCAGTTGCTCATCATCCAGGATGGCGACGTCGAACATCTCACCGGCGCGAAGCCGGATGCGCTCGAGCTCGAGACCGCGCCCGTCATCCTGAAAGACGATTTCCAACTGACCCTCGGCCTGATGACGGCGAAGCGCAACTTGCAGCACCGCTGGCACCGGCTTGCCGGATTGGCGACGCTGGGGATCCGATTCGACTCCATGAACCATGGAGTTGCGCGCCAGTTGTACGAGCACGTCGCGAACGAGTCCCGCATAGGCTTTCGGAAGATCTGCATCGTTCCAATGCGTCACGAACTGGATCGGTTTGCCGAGGCGCACGGAGAGATCGCTGATGAGGTGATCGAGCGTCGACATCAAATCCGGCGCCGGTTTCTCTGCGGTCTCATTCGTTCGTCGTGTGGCAAGCGCGGAGAGGCGCGCAATCAGATCTTTTGCCTCGCCGCCGAGAGCGAGCAGTGCATCGACTGAAGCATCCAACCGTTCGATGCCGAATGGCTGCGCATCCGAGCTGTCCCGAACCGCCTGAGCGACGTCTTCGGCGCGATGAAGCTTGTCGGCAAAACTTCTCAGGCCGATCAGGCCCGCCTCTCCTTTGAGACTGTGGAGAATGCGGAAGATCTCGTCGATGGCAGCTCGCCCGGCGCCGTTGCCGCTCTTGTTGCGCAAGCGGTGAACCTGAGCGATTTCCGCGAGGAAGCGCGTCAGGTAGTCAGTCAGCGCATCCGGATCGATTTGCATCATCTCCATGGCGAGATCGACGCGCTGCGCTGCCTGGCGTTCCTGTTGTTCGAGCTCGGCCGCCAGTTCGACTTCGCGTGTGCGGTCTTCCACGCGTACGAGAATCCGGCGAATCTCTTTTCCTTCGACAGAGCGCTTGAATGCGAATCGGAGAAATTGCTTTCCGCGTCCGTCGCGCTCAGGGACCTGCACGGATTTCAACGGGTTGATGTCGACGACGAGTTTCTCAATCACGTTCGGATTGAAAAGCGTTTCGAGATAGGCACGTGCGAGTTCCGCATGATCGGCCGTAGCCAGTGTCTCGAGGACGTCCGAAAGGCGCAGACCGGCGAGATCGGAGCGGCCGAGGATCGAGACGACCGATCGCGAATACTCCGATGCGATGCGATGCTCTCGATCGACGAGGAGGAAGCCTTCCTGAACAGTCGCGAGAATCTCCTGCATCTGTTGATTGCGCAGAACCGAGATTCTTGAATCGGCCTGAAGAAGATCAGTGAATCCCACCAGGCGCACGTCCGCGCTCGTCCGATCAGCGACGAGGATCGGCTCGTAGAGCATCGTCCGATCGCGGGTGAGCGACTGACGCACCGCCTCCTGAATGGGCGTGTTCAGATCGAGGATCATCGGATCGCCCGGCGACAGCTCTTCGAGCAGGAGTCGCACGGCACGCGGTCCGACGACTTCGCGGCCGAACGGCCGGCTGATCGTCTGTTGAAACTGCGTTCTCGAGATGGCTCCGACGACGCCGTGAGCGTTGAAGATCACGACGCCGGGAAGTTCGGGATCGCGGCGAAACGCGGCATCGAGCTCGCTGCCGAGGGCGGTTGCGGGCAGACGGGTGTTCCAGGCCGGCAGCTCCGCCAGAATGGATTGCGGCGTCAATGAGGATAGGAATGTCACAGCCATGAGCCACCTGTGGACCTGGACCCGCTACGGCACACTCGCATGCGAGTGGCGTCCTCGGAATCTAGTGACCCGCGTTGAAAGCGAAGGCAACCATGCGTAAAGGCGACGTAAATGGGGACGCTGTG
>DASVNL010000508.1:0-1527 GCA_036383875.1 Thermoanaerobaculia bacterium | reverse complement strand
ACGCAGCCAGCCGTGATCGACGGAGTATTTGAAGAGGAACACCGCCGCGAGCACGAGCGCGATCCCCGCGATCCAGCCGAACAACTTGATGCCGACGAGCGACTCCCAGTCGATGGACTTCGCAACGCTCGCCGGTTTCGGGGCGGGTGGTGGCTGCGGGGGAACGTAGGGTGGGATTGGGTTGGCGGTTGGTTCCGGCTCGGGCGTCGTGAATGCTGCGACAGGAGCGGGAACCGGCTGCGGTTCGGGTGCAGGTGGTGGTGGCGGTGTTTGTTCGAGCGGCTGATAGCCGGCGGGTGGGACGAAGGGGCGCGGCGGCGCGCTGGCCTCCATCAGCTTTCGCAGCTCACGTGCTTCGCTTCGCGCTTTCGACGCGATGACGAGCGCAATGATCGCGATGACGAACGCCAGAAACTCGAGCATAAAAAAGGCGGCCTCTTCAGGCCGCCTTTCATTGTCGCGCGTTTAGGCGCTTTCTCGATGTGCGAGTATTTTTTCTCGTCCTGTCAGATAGAGAAGGATGACGAGGATCGCGAAGGGAATCAGCGAGTAGAGGTCCGCGAGAGGACTGATCTGCATCGGATTCTTCTCTGCGAACGCGCCGATCTTCTGATTGAAGCCGGCCATGAAGGGCACGCCCGCGAGGAAGGCGATCAGAATGCCCGCGATCGCGCCGCCCGCGATGTAGCCCGAGGCCATCAGCACGCCGGGGCTCTTGTCGCCTTCAGCAACGAGCTGTTCTTCGGTCATCTGTTTGCCCGCGTGCTTCTTCGCGATCCACTTGTCGACGCCCCAGCGCACCAGACCGCCGATGAGAATCGGCGACGAGGAGGAGAGCGGAAGGTAGACGCCGACTGCGAATGCGAGCGACGGAATGCCCGAGAGCTCGAGCACGACGGCGATCATCACGCCGAGGAGCACGAGACCCCACGGCAGCTCACCGCCGAGAATGCCTTTGATGATGTACGACATCAGCGTGGCTTTCGGCGCGTCGAACTTCGGCACGTCCGTGCCGTCCGGCAGTTTGCGAATCGAGCCGTTGATGCCCGGATCGACGTAGTAGACCGGCTTGCCGTTGTCGTCGACGAGATACTTCTCAGCGTTGCCGCCCGATGGATCCTGGCGGAACCAGACGTTGTACTCCTTCGTGTCCTTCGACGACGTCGCGGTCGCGATCGAGCCTTTGACGTGATCGCGGCCGTGATAGTCCTTCGGATCCGCGATCTCGCCCGGCTTGGCGGAACCCGCTGAGAAGCCCTGCGGCGCGGTGCCGACCGGGACGTACACGGAGCCGGCGTCGTTGAGTTTGAGAAGGATCGGTCCGAGCATCAGCGCCGATGCGAGTGCGCCGACGAGAATCGCGATCTGCTGCGCGCTCGGCGTACCGCCGACGAGGTAGCCGGTCTTGAGATCCTGCGACGTCGTGCCGCCGTTCGAGGACGCGATGCAGACGACCGCGCCGATCGTCAGCGCCGTGACGAAGTAGTTGCTGCCTGTCCACCCGAGGACGACGAAGCAGAGGCAGGT
>DASVNL010000507.1:0-14793 GCA_036383875.1 Thermoanaerobaculia bacterium | reverse complement strand
GTGAGAAATCGGCCGCGCGCGAGATAGGCGACCGTGAATGCGCTGAGAATTGCGCCATTGTGGATGACATACGGACGGAGTGGCGCAGTCGGCGCTTCAAGGGAAAGCATCCCGCCGCGTTGATCGACGACCAGGTCCAATTTCGTTGCCGGGATCGGCAGTCGCATCATGCGAAACGAAAATCCGGGCGCCGCAACAGCGACCAGCATGTCGCGTGTTTGCGGCGGAACGCGAAATGCGAACGCGCCGGTGGTATCGACCGGGATTGTCGCGACAATGGACGGCGCGTTGTTTGTCGGCCCGATGAATACCGACGCGCCAATTGCGGGTCCGTTGGCCGACACGACGGAGCCTTGAAATTGCGACGCAGGCGCGATTTTCAGGACCACGTCGTAACGATTTTCGCTCTCGTCTTGAATATCGACGACGACCGGGCCTTCGGTTTCGCGTTCACGCGACGATGCCGTCAATGAATACCGGCCGGCGTCCAGTCCGTGGATCGTAAACGTACCGTCCGACATTTCGAGTTGGCTCGAGCCGTCGGCGGCGGAGATGTTGATCAAACCCTGCGTGACCGGGCGTTCGTTTTCGTCGAGCACGATCCCGGCGATGCGATTCGACGCCAGGCGAAGCTTCATCGTGGCGACGCCTTCGCCGTCGGACTCCAACGGGACGTCTTTGAGCGCGCGCTTGATCCACGGGTCGCTCGACTGCACCTCGACCTCTTCCCAGCGATCGCCGGGAACGGCGGGGAGGAAGACGAGAAATTTGCCATTGGGCTTTGTGCGCGCCGGAATCCGAAATCCCTTGTCTTTGGAGAGGAACACGAGACTCGCAGCGAGTGGTTCGTCGCCGAGGAGGACGGAGCCGCGGACGGTGACGACGGAGACGGTCAGATCGATGGTGGTGTCGCGATCCACGAACGTGCTCTGTGCCGCCCAGACGCTGTCGTGCAGTCGCAGCTCAACGGTGTAGGAACCGGGAAGTTGCTTCTCCAGTTTGACCATGCCGTCGGCCGGGATGCTTACGATTCGCTCGGTCGGATGGTTCTCCGAGTCGTAACGCGTCACCGCAAGGCGCCACGGCTGATTCGATCCCTCGGCTGGCAAACGCGTATTGACCGTGAGCGTCCACAGACGCTCGAGCGCGAGCGGCTCTTTCAGGATCGCCTCGTGCCCTTCAATGACTGTGATTTGCCGTTCTTCCGAGACCAATCCCGGCGACGCCGCGGACAATACGTAATTTCCGGGGAGGACGTCGAACGAGAAAAATCCTTTCTCGTTCGGACGCGTCGTCATCGCGGTGACGGACTGGCGATTGAGAAGCGCGTCATTCCTCGCGACGCCGCTCTCGTTTCGGAGCGTCACTTTGACCTTGTCGAGCGAATCGAGTTCGCCGATGCCATTGATGACGACCTGACCACTCAACGTCGCGCCGGCGCGAAATTGCAGCGTCCCGAGATCGGCGAATGGCTTCGTCTTCAGATCGACGTCCCATTTGTACGTCGACGCGTGGCCGGGAATCCGGAATGCGAGGTCGTACAGACCGGACGGTAATTCGCAGTCGAGAGCTCCATCGGATATTGGACAACTGACGGAGCCTGTGGGTTGGCCCGATGTCGTATCGGTTGGATTGAAATAAACGTCGACAGTGCGAGCCGTGCCCTTTGACGGAATCGCGACTTGTGCGCGAAGCCGTGTGGCGCGATACAAAGTCAGAGTCGTCTCGGTTGGCGCGCCGGCGACTGAAACGAGCTCCGGCTCGCTCCAATAACCCGGCGACGCTGCTTCGACGAACCATTGCCCGGCAGGCAAGGGAACCGAAGCTCCCTGCCCGCCGATTACGACTTCCACTGGTTTCGACGATCCGGTCGCATTGCGCGCGCGCAGCGTCACCGCCACATTGGCGGCAGGCGCCTCGATCCACGCCAATCGGATCGTCACGGGTTGCTCGGCGCCGTAGAGGGACAAGCCCAAGAACAGCGTCACGAGCAGCACAATGCGAGACCGTGTCATCGCCGGAACCTGCAGGAGCCGGCCGTTGCGCAGCGCGCGAAGGCTTTGCCGTATTTGTCGAATTGCACGGTATTCCGGCCTTCACATTTGCAGTAGCCGTACGGCTGTGCGTAATACTTGTAGCAGATCGATTTGGTCTCGGTGTCGTCGAGCGCACAGAGCGGGCAGTAATCGCTGGTGCACAGTGTCGATCCGGGAATCGTGCTGACGCCCGTCGGATCCGTCGGCCACGCCGCGCAGCCGCTGGGAATCGTGCAGTCGTTTTCGTCGATATTGGCCGACACGCCGAACGTCCGCTTCACTTCGGCGGGCGCAGAAACAGCGGCGTCGATCGATTGCTCAATGGCAGGCGCGTCGATCGGTTCGATTTGCGTGAGCATCTTCGCGGATTTCGGGTCGTCAATGGCAAAGAGCGGGAGTGCCGTGAGCACAAAAATACAGAGCAGGGTTCCCTTGAGGCGGTTCATAGAAAATCCCTCCGTTCGTCGTTCAATCCCGTGTGATTGTGGCGCGGAGGGTAGCGGTCTAAATATTGTGATGTCAATAAGTAAAGAATAGGTGTCAGACGCATTGAATTCTGTGACGCCCGTCATTGACGCCGATGCGCGTCACAATGATTTTGGGCACTACACGGGCGTCAATACCGGACGCTTTGCCGTAATCCCGTCGCCCGACGATCGGCCGCGCATGTGGCGCCAGATCCAGGGCAGCAGGTGATTGCGCGCCCATGCGACTTCGGCACGCACGAGGTCGAAGCGCGTCGGAGCCCAGGGATCAGGAAGCGGATCGCTCCACGACGCATCGACGCCCGGCAACCCCAGCGCATGCGCAAGCGCCTCAGCGATCCGCGCGTGCCCGACGGAGTTCGCGTGCAGGCGATCGCCGGACCAAAGACGCGGGTCGGACGCGACGGGATACGCAGCGAGGTCGCAAAGGATCGCACCCGTGTTCGTGCACGCGTCGCGAATCGCGTCGTTGAGACGAAAGACGCGATCGCCGAGGATGCGGGCGATGGGCATGACCGGGGTGAGGTCGGGGAGCGTGAAGGTGAGCACGCTCGCGCCGAGCTCGACGAACGCGCGCTGCATCGTTTCGAGATCGGCTTGAAACACTTGCGGCTCGAAGTGACGGCGCAGGACGTCGTTCGTCCCTGCGACGACCGTCGCGAGGTCGGGCTTCATCGCGACCGCGAGCGCGAGTTGCTGATCGAGAATCTGCCGCGTCGTGCGACCGCGCACCGCGAGATTCGCGTACAACAGCGAACCTTGTTGCGCAGCGATTCGCTCCGCGAGCCGGTTCGCCCAGCCGCGATATCCGCCGTGACCATCCGGATCGTCGAGACCTTCGCTCGTGCTGTCGCCGATCGCGACGTAGCGTTCGTAGCGCTTCACTCCGGCGTCCTCACGAAGTTCACGAAGAGACGTTCGAGCGCGGCGTCGAGATCGTGGTCGACGCCGGTGTGCATCGGCGACGTCTGGATGATCGTGCTGCGTGGCGCGACGAGCCAGTGGAAGCGTGCGCGCTGCGGCAACGCGCCGATTGGTCCGGCCTCTGCGCCGCCCGCGCATACGCGCGGGATGACGTCGAGGTACGCGTCGACGTCGGCGGTGTCGATGCCCGGCGCGAGCGCGTGCAGCTTCGCGCGATCGAGCTCGATGCGCGATTTCAAGTACGCGGCGGTCGAGGAGAAGAGGATCACGCCCGCATTCACGAACTCGCCGCGCTCCACCCGCGGGACCACGCGCACGATCGCGTAATCAAAGCAGAAGCGTTCGCGCACGAACGGCCTCCTCCATCCAGACGCGCGGCGCGGCCAGACGTTGTTCGAGATACGTGCGATACGCGGCCCGATGCTCATCCGCATTCGAGAATCGCGGCTCATCGAGCCACTCCGCGGGGATCCGTGCGACGACGTCCGCAATCGCGTCGGGCGTCAGTTTCGCGGCGAGTTGCTCATCGACCTCCGCGATCTCTTTCGCCCAGCGCAGCAGCACGTGATCGCGGATGCCCGCGAACGGTGCCTTGCTCCGCGACTCGTAGCCATCCCAGTTGTGATGAAAGATCAGCGTCGCGCCGTGATCGATGAGCCAGAGGTTGCGATGCCACACGAGAAGGTTCGTGTTCTTCGGCGTGCGATCGACGTTCGTGACGAGCGCGTCGAACCAGACGATCTCCGACGCGAGTCGCGGCTGTTCCTCGATCGGCTTCGCAACGAGCGGATCGAAGGTGATCGAGCCGGGGAGATAGTCGAGCGCGAGATTGAGTCCGGCGCTCTGTCGCAGCAGATCCTGAATTTCGGGATCGGGCTCGGTCTTGGCGAGTCGCGGGTCGAGATCGACGAGGACGATTTCGGGAACGCGGAGGCCGAGGAGGCGGGCCAGTTCGCCGGAGACCAGTTCGGCGATGAGTGCGCGCGGACCCTGGCCGGCGCCGCGGAACTTCAGCACATACGTCCCGTCGTCGTCGGCTTCGACGATCGCGGGCAGCGACCCGCCTTCGCGCAAGGGCGTGACGTACTGCGTCGCGCGGACGGTCCGGATTTCGAGGCTCATCGGGCGGTGATTATCGCCGCAGACTCGACAGCACGTTAGAAAGTGTGCGGCCGGTCATTGTCTATATCGGAGAACGGTCGTACGTTGGATCATCGTTTGCGATAGCGAGGGCAGCGGTTGAACGATCCCTTGGAGGCTAACGTGAGTCAAAACAAGAAGTTGAAGGCAGGATTGGCGGTTGCGGTGGCAGTCGCGACGCTTGCCGGAACGTCCGCTTTTGCGGATTCCCGTCCTCAGCGTGGGACGAGCGGCAGCGGCGGAACCATTCGCCGTGATGCCGGCGCGTCTCGCTCGACAGGTCAGCGCGGCAACAGTTCGGTGACGCGCGGTGAGCGACGCGGTGGCGAGCGACGCAGCGGCGACACGAGCGCGCGTCGCGGTGACGCGTCGATCCGTCGCGGCGGCGACGACCGCGCTACGCGTGGCAGTGGCAGTGATGTCACGGTTCGCGGTCGCGACGAGTCGCGCGGCAATCGTGACCGCTCGACGTACGAGAGCGATCGCAATCGCGGCTCGCAGCGCAGCGGACGCGAAGAGTCGTTCCGCCGTGGTGGCGACAGCCGCAACAATCGCTACAACAGCGACTCGCGTCATCGCAACTCGCAGCCCTATCACACGCGCGGACGCATCTCGCGCACGCAGCGCTACAACGACGGCTATCGCGTTTGGGTCGTCGGCTCGCCGTATCCGTTCTACATCCCGTCCCGCTACTGGCATCGCGACCGGTTCCGCATCGGTCTGTCGATCTCCCTCGGCGGCTGGTACAACCCGCTCGGCTACTACGACTACTACGACGGATATCGCGACGGCTACTACGACAGCCGCTGGGACGATCGCCGCTCGTACACGCGCGGCGAGCTGCGCGGCGTCGTCGAGAGCGTCGACTCGCGCCGCACGTCGTTCGTGCTGCGCAACGAAGACACCGGCAGCTTCGTGACGGTGCTTCCGCGCGGACGCCGCGTCTACGTTCGTCCCGGCGAGTTCGTCGAAGTCGACGGCACCTGGACGCGCAACGGCTACTTCACCGCGTACGACATCGACTGGCTCGATCGCGACCGTTTCGACGATCGCGATGACGATCGATACGAAGATCGCTACTAACGAAGACGAGCGGCGGCGAAAGCCGCCGCTCGCATTTTGGGGCGATGTTTACTTCGCCTCGTGATAGCCGTCGCGCAGCTTGACCGGCTTCTTGCTCGAGAGTCCGCGCAGCCGCACGTTCAGCAGCTCCACGAACACCGAGAAGCCCATCGCGAAGTAGATGTAGCCCTTCGGAATGTGGAAGTCGAGTCCCTCGGCCACGAGGGCCATGCCGATCAGCACGAGGAAGCTCAGCGCGAGCATCTTCACCGTCGGATGACGATCGACGAACGAGCTGATCGAGCCCGCGGCGAAGAGCATGATCCCGACCGAGATCACGACGGCGGTGATCATCACGGCGAGGTCTTTGGCCATGCCGACGGCGGTGATGACCGAGTCGAGCGAGAAGACGATGTCGAGCAGCATGATCTGCACGATCACCGACGCCAGAGTCGGTGCAACGCGCGCGACGGTTTCGCCTTCTTCGCCTTCGAGCTTGTCGTGAATCTCGTGCGTGGCCTTGGCCATGAGGAACAGGCCGCCGGCGAGCAGGATCAGGTCACGGCCGGAGATCTCGGCGCTGAGGATGGTGAAGAGAGGCTTGGTGAGCTTGACGATCCAGGCGAGCGAGAGCAGCAGGAGGATGCGCATGATCATCGCGGCGGCGAGGCCGATGTTGCGTGCGCGCTTCTGCTTCTCGCCGGGGAGTTTCCCCGCGAGGATCGAGATGAAGATGACGTTGTCGATGCCCAGGACGATTTCGAGCACCGTCAGCGTCAAAAGGGCGATCCATGCTTGCGGGTCGGACAACCATTCCATTCCGTGTTCTCTCCTGTTCGGGAAGCTTTGTGGGCGCGATTCTAACCGGCGAAACCAGCGCCTTCTGCAACCGTCTCATTTCCGCGGGCAGAATCTTGCCCGACTGGTGGTTCTCTCGTCTGTTCACATTCCGTACTCAACCTCGGAGGTCGTTTCCCGCATGTCGAAAGTGTTCCGGAACATCGTCGTTCTTGCCTTCATCCTCGTCAGCGCGCTTTCCGCCGTGGCGGCGGAGTTCCCGCCGGTCGGCAAGCCGGCGCCCGATTTCTGGCTGCACAACGAGCAGGGCAACGGCATGACGCTGAAGGACTTCAGCGGCAAGTGGGTCGTTCTCTACTTCTATCCGCGCGACTTCACGAAGGGCTGTTCGATCGAGGCGCAGAAGTTCGCCGCGGACTGGCCGAAGTATCAGGCGGCGAACGCGACCATTGTCGGCATCAGCGTCGACGGTCCGGACTCGCACAAGACCTTCTGCGAGATGAACAAGCTGCCGTTCCACCTTTTGTCCGATTCGAACGGCGCCGTCTCGACGTCGTACAACTCGTTCACGCAGCTCGCCGCCGCGAAGATCTCGGAGCGCAACACGTTCCTCATCGATCCGAAGGGCAATCTGGTCAAGATCTTTACGAAGGTGAACCCGGTCAATCACTCGGCCCAGGTGCTCAAGGCGCTGGCCGAGCTGCAAGCCGCGAAGAAGTAAGCTGCGCGCGTGGCGAACGCTGACATCACGGTTCTGATGCCCGCGTTCAACCGCGAGCGCTTCGTCGATGAAGCGATCGAGAGCGTCGTCGCACAGGACTTCGCGTCGTTCGAGCTCCTCATCGTGGACGACGGCTCGACCGATCGCACGCCCGAGATTCTGCGCGAGTGGGCGCAGCGCGATCCGCGCATCGTCGTCGTCACCGCGCCGCAGAACGAAGGCATCCCGAAAGCGCTGAACCGCGGACTTCGCGCAGCGCGCGCGCCGTACATCGCGCGTCTCGACAGCGACGACCGCATGCTGCCGGGACGCCTCGCCGCGCAGGCCGCGATCCTCGACGCGCACGCGGACGTCGTGCTCGTGTCGTGCGCGTATGACCTGATCGACGTTGATGGCAACTACCTCGACCGCTGGGCCGGCGGCGAGCCGCACGAAGTCGCGGCGTTCTTCCTCAACTTCTACAACATCGTCGGCGGCGGCGGACAGGTGATGTTCCGGCGCGAGGACGTGCTTGCGGAGGGCGGGTATGCCGAGGCGTATGCGGGGTCCGAGGACTACGACTTGTGGGTGCGGATGCTGCGTCGCGGACGGTTCGTCTCGCTGCCGATTGTCGGGATGCAACAACGTCAGCACGACGCGCGATCGGACGTGAAGTACGGATCGGCCAAACGATACAACTGGACCGCGATCATGGGCGGCGCGCTCACGCGCTCTCTCGGCCGCACGATCTCGACGGATGAGATCAACGCGCTGATCACGCTGTGGCGTCACGATGGCGCACTCGGGATGAGCGCTCGTGCGCACAAGATCACGCGCGAAGCGTTCGAACGCTTCTGTCGCGAGCACAACGATGCGGATCTTCGCGATCAGGTTCGGCGACGCATCGCATTGCAGTGGAGGCACGCGGCCGCGTCCTTCACGCGTCGCAACGAACGGATCGAGGCGTTGAAGTATCGGCTGCGCGCGTTTCAGTGGAGTCCGTTCGGCCTTCGTTAGTACCATCGGCGCATGCGTCGTTTGCTGAGCCTTCTCTCGCTCGTGTTCGCGTTCGCCGTCGCCGCGCAGTCATCGCGCGGGACGCCGGAGATGTCGTTCGAAGGCGAGTCCGTCGACGCGATGATCGCGGCGTTCATGAAGGAGCACGCCGTCGACGGCATGTCCGTCGCGATCGTGCAGGCGCCGTACATCACGCGCGCGACCGGCTACGGCATCGGCGATCGCGAGCGGCGCACGCTGGTCTCGCACAACACGATCTTCGACATCGGACAGATGAAGAACGCGTTCACCGCGGTCGCGATCCTGCAACTCGTCGAGAGCGGGGAGTTGACGATCAACGACGAGCTGCGTGCGAAGCTCTCCGATCCCTCGCGCTACGCCGAGCTCGAGGCGCTGATCTCGCTCGCATCCGGCGGCTCCTACGAAGACTTCATCCGCGAACATCAATTCGAGCCCCTCGGCCTGAAGCAAACGTACTTCGGCAACGCGATCTCGTCGCGTCGCGAAGAACTGCGTCCGGGCGAGAAGCATCGCGTATTTCTCACGAAGGCCGCGCTCATCGATCCGACCGAACCCGCAACGGGCTATCGCAACGCCGACATCGTCGCGGCGCGCGCGACCGCGATCTATTCATCGCCGACCGACATCAGCATCTGGGACATCGGACTCGCCGGCGAGATTCTCATCAAGAGCGCGGAGCTGCGCCGCATGCTCTACGCGCCGCCCGCGACGAGTCCGTGGTCGTTTCCCGGCCACGAAGGGTTGATGATCGTCACCGGCAGCGAGAACGGATTCTCCTCGCTGCTCAGCCGCTTCACGAAGTCGGACGAACTGGTCTGCGTGACGCTGCTCGCGAATCGCGAAGGACTCGACCTCACGCAACTCGCGCGACGCATCGCCGGCGCGCACAACACGAAGCTCGGTCCGCCCGCGCGCGCGAAAGGAATGCGCGTGCAGGAGAGTCCGTACAGCGTCGAGGAGACGAAGGCGCGCGTCGCACAGACGCTGCCGCAGGCGACGGTGTGGGAGGAAGGCGGCGATGTGTGGGTCGCGGTCCCGAATCCGCGCGACGCGAAACGTCGCGCGGAAATCGACGCGGCGCTGCTCGCAGCGGTGAGTCGAGCGGCGGGCTCTTAGCCCGCCGGCGTTGTTTCATTCGGCGAGCTGAGAGCTCGCCGCTCCACCAGGTAATTCGACCAGAAGTTTTTCAGGATGCTCGGGTGCAGGTCGAAGATGCCGCGGTTTTCGTTGAGCCAGGTGTTGTAGCAGTCGAAGCACGAGTGTGCCCACGCGTTGCGCCACGCGGCTTCGACGCCGTCACGATGCACGTTCTTCGGGACGAACGTGCCGATCTGCAAAACGCACGGATAGATGTCGCCGTTCGGTTCGACCTGCAGAAAATACTTGCCCGCCGTGCACGTGCCGGCTTCGCCGGGACGCGCGTCGCGCTCGCGGCCGTAGTCGTCCCACGCGAGCGTGCGGCCGTACGAGCGTGATGAGAAGAGCACCGGCGCGCCCGACTCTTTCGCGAGGATGATCTTTCCGATCAACGCCCGGATCTGATCCGCCGACGGCATCCAGTTCTTCGCCTCGGCGCCATACATCTCCGGATTCGATTGCGGGATCTGAAAGTTGACGGACACGCCGTACTTGCGCGCGGTCGCGATGAGCCAGTCCACTTCGCCGAGGGAGTCGCGGGTGACGACGGCGCTGAGGAAGAAGTCGAGCTTTTCGGCGGCGCACGCTTCGATCGCCGCAATCACTTTCTTCCACGTTCCGCGACCGCGCTGCGCGTCGTGCGCTTCTTCGCTGCCGTCGATCGAGATGATGATCTCGTCGAACTGGCGCATGAGTTCCATGCGCGCCGGCACGAGGAAGCCGTTCGTCACGACGGCGGTGCGCATGCCGTGCTTCTTTGCGGCCGCGACGAGCGTTCCGATGTCGTTGTGCAACAGCGGCTCGCCGCCGAGGAACTTGATGCGCACGGCGCCGAGTCGCGCGAACTCGGCCAGGATCTTCAGATGCTGCTCCGTCGACGCGCGCGGATCTTCGCGCTCGGGACAGTTGCAGTACGCGCACTTCGCGTTGCACGCGTTGAGCAGCGAGTACTGCACGAAGAACGGTCGCGGGCGATTGGTCGCCTTGGAGAGGAGGATCTTGCTGCCGATGCGAAGCTTGTCGGAGTTTTTCATTCGTATTCGATGGGCTGAAGGATTTTTGGAAACGACGCTTCCTGACGCGAGAACGGATACGTGAGCAGCGCGACCGCGGACACGCCCGCGAGGACGGCCGCGAGCATCGCGCCGCGCGATGCCAGTGCGATGACGACGAGCATCGCCACGCTGCCGAGTTGCATCGCGAGCGTGAACTCGAATGCGAACGAGATCGCCAGTGCGACCGTGGCGAGCATGCCGAGGATCGGGACGAGCGTGAGCAGGGCGGCGCGCCAGAGAAAGATTGCGCGTTGCGCGCGCGGCATGCGCGGCGTCAGCGGAACGAAGCGGACGATCTCGCGCAGATACGCGTCGGCCTTGCGGTACTTGTGACGCAGCAGCGCGCGCAGCGTGCGCGGCGAGCGCAACTCGACGACGCGCGCATCGGCGTGACCGACGCGCAGTCCGGCGAGCATCGCGCGACACGCGACGTGCACGTCGTCCGCGATCGTGTCGTGCGGCAGTTCGAGGAACGTGCGATGCGCGAGGTAGCACGGCGCCGCGACGATGGCCGCGGAGCCGCGATCCGATTCGCGATCGCGCAGCCAGTCCGTCGCGCGCCAGTGCAGCGATTCGAGCGCGTGCGCGGAGACGGGTCGTACGCTCGCACCGACGACGCCGGTCGAGTCATCGATCACGGCGAGCAACTTCGTGAGCGTGTCCGGTTCGAGCAGCGCGTCCGCATCCGTCACGAGAATCCATTCTTCCGATGTGACGCGCAGCGCCTCGCGCAACTGCGCGCTCTTGTTGCGCAGCGTCGTTTCGAGCAGCTCGAATTTGCCGTGTGCGCGGACGCGATCGATCGTCCCGTCGGTCGAGCCGCCGTCGACGATCAGTACGCGCTGCTTGTTCGCGAGCGCGTCGAGATTCGCGAGCTTGCCGTCGATGAGCGGCGCCTCGTCGAACACCGGCACGACGATCACGACGCTCGTCGTCGTGCGACTCGTCGACGATGGCGTCGCGCGACGGCGCGCGGTCGCAAGCCAGACGGCGTACGCACCGACGATCGCGATCGCGCCGAACAGCAGTGCGAGTCCGGCGCTCAGAAATGGCATGGGTCAGACGAGTGTAGCCGATCGTTTTGCGAACCCGCTCATCAGGACGAGCAGCGGCACCACGGGCGCGCGAAACCGCGCGTTGCCTGGAATCCCGCCACCCGCGAAGACGAGGTATCCGGCGATGACGGCGAGCAGCAGAAATCGCGGATCGCGCCATGATTTTGCCAGCGCGACAATGGGCAGAATCACGAGCGGCAGCAGCGCGATCGCGAGAACCAGCGACGCGGAGAAGACGAGCGGATAGCGCGACGGCAGCTCGCGCAGTGGCATGTCGCGCGCGCCGCGATCGTAGAGATTGAGGATGCGGAGATACTCGGCCGCGCCCGGATCGAAGAGCGTGCGCGCCATCCCGGCGACATGCGTCTTCGCGTAGCCGATCGGATTCGAGAGGATGAGCGCGAGTCCCTTCTTGCGAATCCGCGACTGGCGTTCGGAGCTCGCCGCCGCGCGCACGCGATCCTCTTCGAGCATGCGCTTGCGCATCTCCGCGTACGACACGCCCGCGCGCTCCGCCGCGATCGAGCCGCCGGCCGACAGGTACATCGCGCGATCCATCACGCTCGAGAATCCGGCGAAGCCGGTGAGCGCGTAGTTGCGAAGGTGCCACGGCGCGAGCAGCGCGATGCAGATCGCCGTCGCGACGAGCGCCTTGCGCCAGCCGATCGCGAAGAAGGCGAGCAGGCAGAGCACGAAGACGAGCGGATAGGCGATGGGGCGGAGGTAGGCGGCGGCGACGATGAAGATCGCCGCGACGAATGGTTTCTCGCGGGCGAAAAACACAGCAAGGAGAATTGCCAGCGTGAACGCCGTCTCCGGCATCACCTTCAGCGACCACGTCAGCAGCGTCGGTTCGATCGCGACGACGAGCGCGCAGAGTCCGGCGGTCTTCTCATCGAAGTACCGTCGTGCGATCGCGTGCGTCGCCAGCACGATGGCAATCGTCAGAAGCAGATTGACGGCGATCGCGAAGGCCATCCGTGCGCCGATCCACACGCCCGGCGTGAGCAGGAACGGATAGCCCGGCGTGCGGAAGACTTCGACATCGCCGAACCAGTTGCGAAATGCACCACCGCTGAGGTTGCGCGCGAGGGCGAGGTAGCCGCGCGAATCGGGCACGAGAAACGCTTCTTTTCCTCGTCTGACGAGCGCGAGCACGATGAGCACGATTCGTAAGACGAGCCCGGCCACGAGCGCGGCGCGCAGACGGTTCATCCGCACATGATCGTCGAATCAGTCGTGAGAAGGAGTGCCCCATGAAAATGACCGAGTTGTTTCTCGCCGAGCTCGATCGCGAAGCGGATTACACACGCCGCGTGCTGCAGGAGGTGCCGGCCCACAAGACCGACTTCAAGCCGGGCGAGAAGTCGATGCCCTTCGGCTATCTCACCTCGCTCACCGCGATGATCGTCAGTTGGATCGACCTGATCATCAATCAGCCCGAGCTCGACATCGCGCCTGCGACGCCGCGGCAAAAGCAGCCCGACAAGGAAACGCCGGAGGAGCTGATCGCGCTGCTCGACGAGAGCGTCGCGAAGGCGCGCACCGCGTTGCAGAACACGACCGACGAACACTTGATGACGAACTGGAAGATGCTCGCGAAGGGGAAGGTCGTGTCGGACCAGCCGCGTCACATCTTCATTCAGGACGCGGTGTTCAATCACCTCGCGCATCACCGCGGACAGTTGACGGTCTACTTGCGTATCCTTGGCGCGAAAGTCCCGTCGACGTACGGACCGAGCGCCGACGAACCAATCGCATGAATGTGAAGCAGGCCGTTCCGTTCTTCAACGTCTCGAACATGGAGACGTCGTTGCGTTTCTACGTGGACGGTCTCGGCTTCACCATCAAGCTTCGCTGGATCGACGAGGGTCAGCTCCGCTGGTGCTGGCTCTCCCTCGGCGACGCCGCACTGATGCTGCAGGAGTTCAAAACGCATCCCGAGAAACCGGGCGAAGGCGTGACCATCTGCTTCATCTGCGAAGACGCGCTCGCGCTCTATCGCGAATGGAAAACGCGCGGCCTTACGCCGCAACGCCCATTCGTGGGGAACCAGATGTGGGTCGTGAACCTGAGCGATCCCGATGGCTACAAGCTGAGCTTCGAAAGCGACACGGACGCGGAAGAAGAGAGCGAGTACATCGAGTCCTAGCGCGTGACATCGAGGACCTCCGCCAACACTCCCGCCGCTGTGACTTCGGGACCAGCACCCGGTCCTGCGACGGTCAGCGGCACCGCGTCGTAGCGCGTCGTGCGAAAGATGACGATGTTCTCGCCGGCGCGCAGTCGCGCGAGCGGATCGTCTTCGCTGACTTCGCGCACACGCGCGGTCGCAACACCATCGCGATACGAGGCGACGTACGCGAGTCGCTTGCCGCGCTCGACGCGTTCCAACGGCTCGACTGTCACGTCGCGCAGTTCGATGTCGACGCCGAGCTCGCGCAACAAAATCACGAGCTTCGCCGCGACGTCGCGTCCCGACAGATCGATCGCGGGATCGGGCTCCGTCAAACCTTTCGCTTTCGCTTCTGCGACCGCGGCGTCGAAGTCCGCGCCTTCGTTCACACGCGCGAGGATGTACGACAACGTGCCGGACAACACGGCGTCGAGTGACAGCAGACGATCGCCGGTCGCGTGGAGTTCGCGTGCAGTGCGCAACACCGGCAGCGCGGCGCCGACGGTCGTTTCGTAACGCAGCGGCAATCCGCGACGACGCGCGATGCGACGCAGTTTGCGCCAGCGTTCTCCATCGCCCGAGCCCGCGAGTTTGTTCGCGGTCACGATGCCGACGCCGCTTTCGAGCAGTTGCTCGTACAGCGACGCGACGTCCGCGCTCGCGGTGACGTCGATGAAGAGCGAGCCCGGTTCGAGCGTGCGCAGCGTTTGCGCCCAGTCGGTCTCGAACGAGCCGCACGCGCGCGAGTCGTTCGTGAATCGCGAGTTCGCGAGGATGCGGATGCGCACGCGGTCCGCGTCGATGTCGCGAACCTGACGAACGAGCGCGCTGCCAACGTTGCCGGTCGCACCGGCGATGACGAGATCGGCCGGACGTTTCGAGTCGATCTGCGTGCCGCGACGTTGCGGCGCGAAGGTGTTGCGAATCGAGAGGCGGATGCCGCGCTCGGCGAGTGGCGGGATCGTTCCGGGATGCAGGACCTTCGCGCCGTCGCGCGCGTACGCGAGCGCCTCGTCGTGCGTGAGTCGCGAGAAGAGTCGCGCGGTGTGCGACGCGCGCGGATCGGAAGAGTAGATGCCGTCGACGTCGGACCAGATCTCGACCTCGTCGGCGTCGAGCGCCGCGCCGACGATCGCGGCGGTGATGTCGCTGCCGCCGCGGCCGAGGGTGGTGGGGATGCCGTCGGA
>DASVNL010000506.1:0-11368 GCA_036383875.1 Thermoanaerobaculia bacterium | reverse complement strand
CCGGGCCGCCGCCGACGGCGAGCAGCGCGATGCGCGTGCGATTGGTCAGCCAGATCGGCAGGAACGTGAATCCGAACACGAGAAGGTTCGGCATCACGACGTTCTCCCAGAATCCGTGCACTTCGAGTCGCGGGAAGAGCGCCAGCAGCGCGATGTCGTTGTCTTCGAAACGCGCGACGGCGGAGACGATCGCGTCGGGCTGGTAGATCACATCGGCGTCGACGAAAAGCAGAAGTTCGCCGGTCGCGCGCAGACTGCCCTGATGCAGCGCCCACGGCTTCCCGAGCCAGCCGTCGGGTGGTTCTTCGCCGGTGACGACGACGAGTCGCGGATCGTCGATCGCGGCGAGGATCGCGCCGGTCGCGTCGACGGAGCGATCGTTGACGACGATCACTTCGAGATCCGAGTACGACTGCGCGAGGAAACCGCGCACGGCGCGCTCGATCGCGCGCTCTTCATCGCGCGCCGGGACGATGACCGACACGCGTGGCGTGCGCTTGAGCGGTCGCGGAGTGAGTTTCGGGACGACGAGGAGGTTGAGAAGGGTGCGGCCGAAGGCCAGCACCCATGCCACGAAGATGACGAAGGAGAGCGTGGTTACGCCTGTCCCGCCTTGCGCTGCGCGTCGACGACGTACGGCGACTCGGGGAACTCCGTCGTGATGCGGCGGTAGGCGTCGCGCGACTTGTCGGCGTTGCCCTGCTGCTCATACGACTGCGCGAGGAGCACGAGAAGCGCGTCACCCGGGAGAACCGGATCGCTCTTCTTGAGCTCGGCCTCGATTTCGGTCGCGACGGTCGCGGCTTCGCCGTTCTCGATGCGGAGCTGGTAGAGGCTGTAGCGTGCGCCCGACGCCAGGGTGTGATCGGAGTGCGCGTCGACGAACTCGGTGAGCAGCGTCTGCGCCGTCTTCACGTCGTTCTTGGAGATCGCGATGCGTGCAAGGTAGAGGTTCGCGACGTCGGAGGCATCGCTGCCGCCGTACTGCGCCTGCACATCCTTGAACTGCTTCTCCGCCGCAGCCGTCCGCTCCGCCTCGGTCTTGAACTTCGGACCGGTGGTCGGTGGCTGCTGCTGCGCGGCCTGATCGCCGACCGGCGCCTCGAACGTCTCGATGGCCGTGGCCAGGAGGTTCTGCGCCTTGGTCTCGCGTGCGCTGCGGAAAAAGTAGATGCCGAAGACGATCGCGGCGAGGACGACTGCGCCGCCCGCGATCATGTACAGAAGGCGCTGGTTATCACGCGCCCTCGCCGACAAAGCGCCGATCTCATCGACGAACTTGTCGTGTTTCAGGTCATGCCGTTCTTGACGATCCATAGGATGGAAATGCCTCCCGAGCGAAGTGGGGGACTCTAATTCAGGCGGCGGCAACCGTCAACGCGACGGCGGGATTCCCGGAGGTGGTTGGCAGTTGGCGGTTGGCGGTTGGCAGTAGCGAAGCCGTGGTGGGTTGGTGGCCTCCCGCCAACCGCCAACTGCCAACCGCCAACTTTGTCGCAAGAACAGCGAACGAACCACGCACGCACCCATTACAATGCACCCCATACCGTCCGCACTGCGGGGCATTGATGTTGCAGCGGGCGAAATCCCAGAAACCTGATCTCATTTGCATAACGGGAGCACCATGACCGCGCGGCGCGCGTTAACGGCCACGATTCTCGCCCTTCTCACCGTCGCTGCGACTGCTGCCCCGCAACGAACGGATGGCGACATTCCCACGGCCACCGTCCTCTGCTATCACATCGTCGAAGCGCCCGCGGCGCCTCGGATGCACATCGACCGCGAGACGTTTCGCCAGCATCTCCGCTACATCGAGATGACCGGCTACAACGTCATCCCTCTGCGCCACCTCTACGAATACGTGATGGGCGAGCGCAAGTCGATTCCGAAGAACGCGGTGGTCATCACCATCGACGACGGCTGGCGCAGCACGTACACCGAGGCCTTCCCCGAACTGCAGAAGCGCAAGTTTCCGTTCACCGTCTTCATTTATCCGAACATCATCGGCAAGACCGCGAACGCACTCTCCTGGACGCAGATCCGCGAGATGGCCGACGCCGGCGTCGACATCCAGAGCCACGCCCTCACCCATCCATTCCTCACGCGCCGCCGCCACACGTCGCTGACCGACGCGCGTTACACCGACTGGCTGCGCAACGAGCTCGCGCAGAGCAAGAAGATCCTCGAGAAAGAGACCGGCAAGAAAGTCGAATTCCTCGCGTATCCGTACGGCGACTACGACGACGGTGTCGCGAAGATGGCGGAGAAGGTCGGCTACAAGTCGGCGCTCACGTGCGACTTCGGCCGCGTGCGCAAAGGCAGCGATCCGCTGAAGATGAAGCGCTTCGTCATCGACGACAAGATGGACTTCGCCGCCTTCCGCAAATACCTCGGCGCCACGCCTCTGCAACTCGCAGAAATGTCGCCGAAGCCGGGCGTCGTCGAGCCGACCACCGTCACGATCTCCGCGAAGATCCCGGCCTTCAAGAACCTCGATCCGAAATCCGTCGGCATGGCGCTTCTCAGCGCCGGCGCCGCGATCCCCTACTCGTACGACGCACGCAGCGGCGCGATCACGATGGCGTTGCAGAACGCGATCAGCACCCTGAAGACGAAGTACCACCGCGCCGTCGTGTGGGGCACGGACCTGAAGACCGGCAAGCGCGTCGAGGCGACGTGGGTCTTCCGCGTTCCCGATCCAGCGAAGCCCGAGCCTCCGCCCGCGCAGCAGCCGCTGCCGGCGGTGACGGCTCGTGTGATGGGAACCACCGCGGCGGCCGCGAGCGGCTCGCCGAAGCGGTAGCGCTCCGCGTTACTCCGGGAGCTTGATGTCGGGATCTTCCGCGCGCTCGCGATAGAGCACCGCGATCTTCCCGACCGTGCCGACGAGCTCCGCGTCCGCGGCGTTCGCCAGCGACTTCGCGGCGTCTTTGCGATCCGTCGAGTCTTCGATGTCGACGCGGACTTTGATCAGTTCGTGCGCGTCGAGGGCTTTCTTCGTCTCGGCGATCACGCCTTCGTTCACGCCGCCCTTGCCCGCGCGAACGACCGGCGAGAGAGGATGCGCGAGCCCCTTGAGGTACTGCTTTTGTTTTCCGGTCAGTTCGGCCATGTCATTTCACTCTCTGTGCGCGCTGTAAGAAGGCGTCCGGCGGTTCGAATCCCGTGAGGCGCGCATCGCGCACCTCGTTGCCCTGCGCGTCGATGAACACAATCGTCGGCACGCCGAGTATCGCGTATTGCTTCGTGAGCTCCTGCGTTTTCGCATCGGTCGTCGCGGTCAGATCGGCTTTGACGCGCACGAAGCGATCGAGCTCGGCAATCACCTTCGCATCGTTGAACGTTTTCTCGTCGAGCTCCTTACACGGCAGGCACCAGTCCGCGTAGAAGTCGATGACGACCGGCTTCCCGGCAGCACGCGCATCGGCAATCGCTTTTGCATCGTACTTCGTCCAGGCCACACCCGACTCGTGTTTGCGCGGAATCGCGAACGCGATGCCGCCGATGAGCAAGAGGATCGCGACGGCGTAGCGCAGCGCAGCCGCGCCTTTGACGCGCGAGACGAAGACGAAGATCGCGCCGATGATCAAGCTCGCCGCGACGCCGTACTGGAACGCGACGTCGCCGATCAGCGCACGCAGGAAGTAGAAGGCCATGGCGATGAGCACGAAGCCCATCCCCTTCTTGACCGTCACCATCCATTCGCCGGGACGCGGGAGCGCGTTGAGGGCGATGAGGTACGGAAAGCCGAGGCCGAAGGCGAGGGCGGCGAACATCACGCCGCCGACGACCGGATCGCCGAGTTGCGCGACGAGGCCGATGAGCGAGATCACGACGGGACCGACGCAGGGCGCGGCCACGATGCCGATCACGAGTCCCATGATCAGCGCGCCGGTGAGACCCGCGCGGCCCTGCGAGCGATTCGCAATCCAGCGCGGCGGCTGAATCTCGAAGGCGCCGAACATCGACGACGCGAGGACGAGCATCATCACCGCGAACGCGACGAGCACGATCGGGTTCTGCAGCCACGCACCGAACAACTTGCCGCTCAGCGATGCGAGCACGCCGAGAGCGGAGTACGTGATCACGATGCCGAGCACGTACATGAACGAGAGGGCGAAACGGCGCGAACGGCGGCCGTCGCTCTGCATGGCGAAGAAGCCGAGGGTGATCGGGATGAGCGGGAAGACGCACGGCGTGAGATTCAGTGCGAGTCCGCCGAGGAAGAGGATGACGAGCGTGAGCGGCAGACCTTTGCTCGCGAACGTGCGCGCGAGCCGATCCTGCGGGACCGCGTCCTTCGGCGCCGACGTGAGCGGCGTGAAGTTCGGACTCGCCGCGGGTGCGGCGGTCGTCGTCGACGTCGCGGCCGGCGCGGGCGTCAGCGTGGCCAGATCGATCGACGCGTTGGCGACGTTCGGCGGAAGGCAGACCTTGTCGCTGCACGCCTGGAACTTCAGCTTCGCGTCGATCTTCGTCGCGCCGGGCTTGAGCTTCGCGCGGAAGCCGATGTTGAACGTGCCGTCGAACACCGCCAGCGACTTGCCGCCGGTGAACTCGAAGGCCTTCAGCTGGTGCGGAGGAAACTGCGTCGCCGTCAGTTCGGCGGTCGCGGCGTCGAGCTCGAGCACCGTCGGGATCGCGAATTCTTCGGAGGGTTTGTTCGAGTTGACGTGCCAGCCGTCCTCGATCTTCGCGACGATCGTCCCTTCGACGTCATCGCCGCTGCGCGTGTGAATCGAGCCGGTGATCGACGCCTTGGGCGTCGCGTCGGGACCGCCGAATCCTCCGAGCTGCGCAAATGCAGGAGCAACGGCGAGTGCGAGAAACGCCAGAAGAAACGCGTACTGTCTTTTCACGATCGAGATTCGCTTACTTGCCCGTTCCGCCTGCGCTCAGCCGGCGCTCGAGGTCCGGGAGGACGGCGTCGATGTTCGCATTCAGCTTCGAGTTCGGGAAGGTCTTCTTGAAGTCGCGGAACTCGTTGGCGGCGCCGAGCCAGTTGCCCTGCTGCATGTAGATCTGTCCGGCCAGGAGGCGCGACCGCTCGACGTACTCGCCGACTTTGCTGATCGCGGAGAGCGCACGCACGGTCTTGAGCGCGTCATCGAGCTTGCCTTGCATGGCAGAGCTGATCGCGAGCTGGTAGTACGCCTCGTCGCGAATCGACGCGGGAACGCCCTTCTCGGTGGTCAGCTTGCGCAGGCGCGGCTCGCTCTTGTCGTAGGCGCTGCGACCCATGAAGTCTTTCGCGAGCTGAATGCGCTGCACGTAGTCCTTCGCGATCTTCGCCTCGTCCTTGACGCGCTTCTCGAACGCGGTGTGTGCGGCGCGCACGTCCGCGAGCTGTTTCGCGAACTCGTTGGGAGGCGAATAGCCGCGGATGAGGCCGGCCATGCTGAGGTTCTGATCGACGAGGACGAAGGTGGGCAGCGAGGTGATGCTGTACTTCTTCGCGAAACTCGTCCCCTCTCCGCCGTCTTCGGTGTTCAGACGCAGGAGGACGATGTCGTCCGTCGCCTGCTGGAAGGCCATCGACGGAAAGACCTCGCGCTCGAAGCGATGGCACCAGCCACACCACTCCGCGAACATGTCGATCAGGATGAGCTGCTTCTTCTCCTTCGCGACCTTCTGCGCCGAGGCAATGGACTTGTGCCACGTACCCGCGAAAACGTGAGGAGCAACAACAAACGCCATCGCGGCGGCGAGCAAAGCGGTTCGTCGGATCAAATGTAGCCTCCGGGCGGGAGAAACGGGGGGCGTTTTGGGGGTATTCCGAACGGGGACCGGCGTTTCCGAGCTGTTGCGACTGGAACGAACCGTTACTTCGCCGCCAAAACCTTCCTCTCCGCGTACTGCTTGGCCGCCGCAATGAACGCCCCGAACAACGAGGACGCCGACGCCTCGGCCCTCATGTCCTCCGGGTGCCATTGCACGCCGATGAAGAACGGGTGTTTCGGGTCTTCGATCGCTTCGACGACCTTGTCGGGCGCGTGGGCGGTAACGCGGAGGCCTTCCCCGACGCGGGCGACGGCCTGGTGATGCGACGAGTTCACGTTGAACTCGAGCGTCGGGACCATGGTGGCGAGGCGCGAGTCGGCGTCGATGAGGACGTCATGGCGGGCGCGGTCTTCCGGAATGCTGGCGTGGCGGATGTCCGTGTCGATGGAGGAGTCGATGTCCTGAATGAGCGAGCCGCCCGCGGCGACGTTCATCATCTGCATGCCGAGGCAGATGCCCAGCGTCGGGATGCCGGCCGCGTGTGCAGCGCGCGCCATCGCGAGCTCGTTCTCCTGACGGCGCGTGTCCATCGGCTCGAGCGTCGGGTGCGGCGCTTCGTTGTACAGCGACGGATCGCAGTCGAAGCCGCCCGCGAGCAGCACGCCGTCGAGCGTCGCGACGAGCGCCTCCGCGTTCTCCGGCTGCGGCGGAATCAACACCGGGATCGCACCCGCGCGACGCACCGCTTCGACGTACGTCAAGTACGCAAACGCACGCTCGCGATGTCCGGCGGGCGACTCGATATCCGATGGGATTCCAATGATGGGTCTGCTCAACTTTCTGTTTCCTCCGGGAATGGGATTATGCGAAATTCAGGTCCGATTCGAATGCGTTTTTCATCGCGAATCCCAGCAAGGAAGGAACCAAACGAACGATGACGAACGTCTCGAGAGCAATCGCTTTGCTGTTTTTCGCCGCGATGATCGGGCCTGCGCTGCTTGCGGCCGAGGGCACGAACATTACGTTGCAGGCGCTGCCGGAGTATGTGGAGCGCGTGCTGGTCCCGGTCGTTCCGGGCGCCGAGAACACGCTGGCGATCGAGACGCTGCCCGCCGAGTCCGTCATCGAAGCGCCAACCGGGTTCGACGTGCAAACGCGCGACGGGCGAATCGTCGTGACGTCCTCGACCGGTGCGAACGCGGGTTACGCGAAAATCCGCACCGCGACGCGCGATCTCACGCTGACTCTCGTCGAGCTCGTCCCGTACGACGCGATGCAGAACGGCAAGCTCGACGGCTATCGCGTCGGCGAATATCAGGCGGTTCCGCTCAAAGGTCTCGAACAGTACGAACGCCCGAAAGGCTTCATCCGCCTCGGCACCACGAACGCCGACCTGCTCGTGTCCGATCACTATCGGATGCGTGACTTCCAGTGCAAGCTCGATGGCGACACGAAGTACCTCGTGCTGCGCACCGACGCGCTCGTGAAGCTCGAGATCCTGCAGCACGAGCTGCAGACTTCGCACGGTCTCGACTTCGATCGTTTCACGGTGATGTCCGGCTATCGCACGCCGTACTACAACGCGCGCATCGGCAACGAGACCAGCTACTCGCGACATCTCTACGGCGACGCGATGGACATTTACATCGACATGGATCGCAACGGCAGCATGGACGACGTGAATCGCGACGGCCGCATCGACACCGCCGACGCGCGCTTCATCCTGCGCGTCGCGGAGCGGATCGACGAGTCGCCGGAGTGGAGCTGGCTCAAGGGCGGCGCCGGCGTTTATCACGCGAACGCGGCGCACGGCCCGTACATCCACATCGACGCACGCGGCTACGTCGCACGCTGGGGCGCAGTCGCAGACACGGCGTCGCGCGGATCGAGTCGCGCGGTCAGCGCGCGATAACCCTCACTTCTTCTTCGAGGCCGTCGTGGCCTTCTTGCGAGCCGGTGCCTTTCGCGCCGGCTTTTTCTTTGCGCCCGCGCTTCCGCCGAGACTGCGACTGAGCACCGCGAGCAGGTCGACGACTTCGCCGCCCTCATCGCTGTCCTTCGACTCTTCCGGCGCGCGGACGATGTCCGCCTTCTGCTTCTCTTTCTTCGCGACGAGTTTCTCGAGGCGTTCGGAGTAGTCGTGCAGGAACTCGCGCGGATCGAACTTCTTCGCGCGACTGGCGATCTGCGTCTCGAACTTCTTCGACTCCGCGGCCGTGACTTTCGCGATCTTCGACAAGCCGACGTCGTCGGGCGTGCGAACTTCGTCTTCGAAGCGCAACGTTTCGGCGCGCAGGATGCCGTTCTCCGCGATGATCGCGACGAGGTACTCCTTCGCGCGCATCACGAACGTCGCGATGCCCGCGACCTTGCGCTTCTCCATGACTTCCGCGAGCAGCCGGTACGCTTTGTTCGTTCCGCCGCCGGGCACGAGGTAGTACGCGCGCTCGAAGTACATCGGGTCGATGTCCGCGAGGTCGACGAAGCGTTGCAGGTCGATCTCGCGCGACTTGCGCGGCTCGACGGCTTCGAGCTCTTCGTCGGTGACGACGACGAACTTCCCTTTCTCGATCTCGTAGCCGCGCACGATGTCATCGGGATCGAGCGGCTTCTCGTCTTTCGAGCAAACGTAGCGACGTCGCACCGGCGCTTCGTCCGGTCCGATCATCTTCAGTCCGACCGCGCGCGGTCGCGTCGCCGCGTACAGCGCCACGGGGACGGTGACGAGTCCGAACGTGATGGTGCCGGTCCAGAACGAGCGAAGTCCGGCCGGTCCGCTTTCGAGGTCTTCTTCGGTTGCAGCCATCAGCTTGCCTTCTTCTTTTTCATGCTCGCCAGACTGGCCGCGAGCACGTCGGTGATCTCATCCGGCTCCTGCGCTTTCTTCGCGCGGAAGACTTTCAGTTTCGGCTTGTGACCCGCGGCCTTCGACTCGACGAGCTCCATCACGCGAGCGCGATACTGATCGTGATACTCGGACGGTTTGAACTCGCCATGCAGCGCGTCGATGAGCTGCGAGGCCATGTCGAGCTCTTTCTGCGTCAACGCCCGTCCCCCCGGCGGCTGCAGCGCCTCCGCCGCAATGATCTCCTCGGCGTGCCGCAACACGATGAGCATCAGGTACCCCTGCTCCACGCGCAGCGCGCCCATGTACTCGCGATCACGCATGACCCAGCGCGCGACGCCTTCTTTCTTCTTCTTCGCGAGCGCAGCGGCTGCAGCGAAGTAGGCCTTCTGATTTCCGTCCGGCCCGAGGAAGTAGGCGCGTTCGTACCAGCGATGATCGATCTCGCCGACCGGGACGAAACGCGTGATCTCGACGTCGCGCGAATCCTTGGGCTTCAATTCATCGAGCTCTTCCGGCTCGAGCAACACCAATCGTCCGCGCGTGATCGGGTACGCCTTCTTCACTTCCGCGTAATCGACCGGCTCTTCGGTTTCGGCGCTGACGAGCTTCTGCTTCACCGGCTCTTTGTCCGTCTTGTGCAGCAGACGAAAGCGCACCGCCTTGTCCGACACAGCCGAATACAGCTTCACCGGCACCTCGAGCGTGCCGATGTGGACTACGCCTTTCCAGATTGCGCGCGCGACCATCGCGACGGCCTCCCTTCGCCATGACAGGCCGGACAGTACGGCTCGCCCGCCACGACGACGACGCACACCGGACAGTTCGGCAAATCGCACGCGACGCAGCGGACCTCGACGGCGTACGCATGCGGCGCTTCGCACACCGCGCACGTCTGCTCCGCGCGCGAAGAGAGCCAGTACGGAACCAGCTTCCTGAGTTTCTTTCGTATTGCCACGAGGGCGATGAATTGCAGGATGGTTGCCGGTTCGGAGCGCCGGCATCCTGCCGGCCGGGGCGGCGCTACGACAACCGGCAACCAATCTGCACTCACACTCCTGCTTGCCAATCGCACTCACGCTCGCCGCCGCTACCGCACTCCTCGTTGCATTCGTGTTCTGGTCGCGGTTGCGACGGCGGCACGTGCACTTCGATCTGCCGCGCGGCGACATCTCATCGCTGATGCGATCGATCGCCGCGCTGACGCATGGACGCGTGATCGAAGGCAATGCGGTGCGCATCATTCAGAACTCCGACTTCTTCGACGCGCTGCTCGACGATCTCGCAAAGGCGCAGCATCACTTTCATCTCGAAACGTTTCTGTGGGCGGACGGCGTGGTCTCCGATCGCGTCGTCGCGGCGCTCAGCGATGCGGCGCGACGCATCGAAGTCCGCGTGCTCGTCGATCAGCGTGGCGCGAAGACGACGTCGCCCGAGGCTTGGGCGAAGCTGAAGAACGCGGGCGTGGACTTTCGTGTGTATCACCGCGCGCGACTGCTGGAGCTCGGCTGGTACAACAATCGCGACCATCGCAAGATCGCGGTGATCGACGGACGCGTCGGCTACACGTTCGGACACGGCATCGCCGACATGTGGGGCGGCCTGCGCAACGACGGCTGGCGCGACACCGCCGCACGCTTCGAAGGTCCGATCGTCACGGAGCTGCAGACCGCGTTCTTCGAGAACTGGATGAAAGTCACATGGCGCGCCCTCGGCGGGCCGCAGTACTTTCCGAAGATCGAAGACGCGGGGACGATTCCGATGCACGTCGCGTACGCCGCGCCGCCGGAAACGTCGACGGCCGTGCATCGCCTCTACTACCTCGCGATCACGTCCGCGCGACACGAGATCCTGCTGCAGAACCCATACTTTCTCCCCGATCGCGACGCGCTGAAGCTGTACGCCGACGCGGTGAAGCGCGGCGTGTCGGTGAAGCTGATGCTCCCGACGTCGGGCACCAGCGACTTCCCGATCGTTCAGCACGCGAGCCATCACTACTACGCGCCGCTGCTCGAAGCCGGCGCGACGCTGTACGAGTACACGCTGTCGGGATTGCACCAGAAGGTGATGGTCATCGACCGCGAGTGGTGCACGATCGGCTCGACGAACTTCGACCCGCGCTCGTTCCGCATCAACGACGAGATCACCGTCGCGATGTACGACAAGAACGTCGCAGAAGTGCTGGCGAAGGCGTTCGAGGACGACGTCAAGAACGCGGAGATGTGGGATCCCGCGCGCTGGGCGAAGCGCTCGTTCACGCACCGCTTGCGCGATCGCGTGAGCGTGCTGGCGAAGCGGCAGTTGTAGCGCGAACTACTTCACGAAGATCCGCACGCTGTCGCGTCGTCCGGTCGCATCGATCGCGGTGATCGTGTGCGATCCGGGAACGAGCGGCCACTCCGCTCCTTCGATGCGGCGATCGTTGACTTGCCACTGCACGCGCGTCGCGGCGGCGGCTTTGAGTCGCAGCGCCTGGAACTCGGAGCGCAGTGTCGGATCGATGAGATACGTCGCGCCGTTCGGAGGATTGGCGATGTGGAACTCTTCCTTGTGCGCCATCTGCGCGGACGGCGCGACGTCTGACTGATGGCGCAGGTCGCAGAAGCGCGCGGGCGCGTCGGACGGCAGCCACTCTTTCTGAATCGCGGGACAGTACGTCGACGGGCGCAGTCCGGAGAGCGTGCAGATTTCCGCGGACACGACGTTCGGCGGCGGCGCGATGACGGGCGTCGTGTCGCCGACAGGCAATGATCCACGCGCGTTCTTCACCGCGGCGAGCATCACGGCGTTGAAGATCGGCGC
>DASVNL010000505.1:0-13102 GCA_036383875.1 Thermoanaerobaculia bacterium | reverse complement strand
CTCCTAAGTTCATCACTCTGCGGCTGAAGCCGAGGTCGATGGAACGTTCCAATCATTAGCGAACGATCCTTGGTTTCGGTGAAGGTCGTGTTCAGGTCCCGTGGAGTTGCATTGAGGGAAAATTGACTCTATAGTGCGGTTGGAACGTTCCAATTGGGTGTTTCAAGACGATACGCTTGCTTTTGAGGCGGTGTCAAGTGACGAATCCTCCACCAACGCGCCGGCGGCGCCGCAGTCTCCGAGCCACGATTCACGACGTTGCGTCGAAGGCCGGCGTGTCCAAATCGCTGGTCTCGCTGGTCATGTCCGGGAGCACCCGCGTGAGCGGCGAATCGCGCGCCGCGGTCGAACAGGCGGCTCGCGAGCTCAACTATCGCCCGAACGCGATGGCCCGCGGTCTCGTCGGACGCCGCACGCGCCGCCTCGGCGTCCTCCTCTCCGATCTGCGCAACCCGTTCTTCGGCGAGATCAGCTCCGGGATGCTCACCCGCGCGCGCGAGCTCGGCTACGAGCTGGTCTTCACCACCGGCGATCGTGAATGGCACTTCGAAGACCTCGCGATCGCCGCGATGCTCGAGCTACGGGCGGACGGTCTGATCCTCGCCGCGCCGCAGGTCGAGGACGCGATCATCGAACGCGCCGCGCGCGAAACCGCCGTCGTCGTGCTCAACCGTCGCGTGGACAGCGATCTCTGCGACTCGGTCACGGACGATGACTACGCGGGCGGACGACTCGCCGCCGCGCATCTCTCATCGCTCGGACATCGCCGCATCGCGCACATCGACGGCGGACCGGGCGCCGGCGCCGCAACGCGTCGCGCAGGGTTCGAGTCGGGGATCGCGGAGCTGGGCCTCGAAGGTCGCATCGTGCGCGGGTCGTTCACCGAGGAGGGCGGATTTCGCGGAGCGTACGAACTGCTCAATTCGGGGCCGCGTCCGACGGCGATCTTCGCCGCGAACGACCTCGCCGCGATCGGCGCGGTCTCGGCGGCCGAGGCGAATGGACTGCGCGTGCCGCGCGACATTTCGGTGATGGGATACGACAACTCGTACCTCTCGCGATTGCGCCACCTCTCACTCACCAGCATCGACCAGGCCGCGTCCGAGCTCGGACGTCTCGCCATCGACCGGATCCTCGAGCGCATCGAGAGCGGTCGCACGGAAGCCATCCACCACATCCTCCCGCCGTCGCTCGTCGTTCGCGGGTCCACGGCTCCTCCTCCCGAAGAAGCGCATTGAGCAAAAGGAGAGCTCCTGTGATGTCTCGTTCTCAGTCTGTTTGCGTCCTCGCGACGATCACCCTTCTCGCGGCCACGGCTTGTGTGTCTCAAACCGCCGCGACGAAAAACGCAGTGCGTCCCGTCGTCGTGACGCAGCAGGTCGCCGGCGATTCCGACGATCCCGCGATCTGGATTCATCCCACCGATCCCGCGCAGAGTCTCATCCTCGGCACGGACAAAGGCGGCGGTCTCTACACCTTCGACCTCAACGGAAAGATCCTGGCCGATCGCACGCAGACTGGCTTGTCGCGTCCGAACAACGTCGACATTCAACAAGGCGTCGTGCTCGACGGACAACGCGTCGACGTCGCGATCGTCACGGAGCGCGATGGTGGTCGCGTGCGCGTGTATCGCCTGCCCGAAGTGACTGCGATCGACGGCGGCGGCATCGAAGTCTTCGTGGGCGATCCGCCCGAGCTGCGCACGCCGATGGGCATCTCGCTGTATCACCGTCCCTCCGACGGCGCGCTCTTCGCGATCGTCAGCCGCAAGACCGGACCGGCCGAAGGCTACCTGTGGCAATACCGCATCACGGGCAACGGTCAGGGCGGCGTGCGACTCGAGAAGGTCCGCCAGTTCGGCGCATTCAGCGGCGGCGAAGGCGAGATCGAAGCAATCGCCGTCGATGATGAGGCGGGCTACGTCTACTACTCCGACGAGTGGGCCGGCGTCCGCAAGTACGCCGCCGATCCCGACGCCGCCGACGCGAACAAACAGCTCGCCGTCCTCGGCACCACCGGATTCAAAGAAGATCGCGAAGGCATCTCCATCTACAAGACCGGCGCGTCGACGGGATACATCCTCGTCTCCGATCAGCAGGCCAATCTCTTCCGCGTCTTTCCGCGCGAAGGCACTGCGAACGGTCCGCACGAGCAACCCGAGATCGCGGTGATCCCGGTCTCGACGCTCGAAAGCGACGGCTCCGAAGTCACCAGCACTCCGCTCGGTCCGCAGTTTCCGCGCGGACTCTTCGTCGCGATGTCGGAGGGGAAAGTCTTTCAGTTGTATCGCTGGGAGGATCTCGAGAGTCGCCTGAACGTCAAGCAGTGAGGGACTTTCGCGCGCCACTGCGCGATCCCTGTTGATCCCACACGTTTGGTCAACAGGAGAGGTCCATCTCAATGAAACGTTCTCTGACTCGATCGGTAGTCACTCTGCTCGCGACGTTCATCGCGCTGCAGGCATGGGCAATTTCGCCCGCGGATGTCGCGACGACGGACATTCGCAAACTCGTAGACGTCAAGCAGCTCAAGTCGGTGAAGGGCGCGACGCGGATCGCGGTGCCGGGATACCGCGTCATCTTCACCACGCGCACGAAAGTCGTCGCGAGTGCCGAAGACTGGCTGGGCGGCGTCGGCGGCGGCCGCAGCTCGGGTGCGCGCGCGTCGATGGAAGTCGTCCTCGGCAACGTCGACTTCCCGCTGCTGCAGTCGATCACCGATCAGGCGTACGCCAACTTTCTCGAAGAGCTCAAAGCGACCGGCCTCGAAGTCGTGACGCCGGACGCGATCAAGAGCTCGGCCGCGTTCGCGAAGATGAAGATCGCGGGCAGCAGCGAGGCGAAGCCGTACACGAAGAAGTCGCGCGATTCGAAGACGCACTACCTCGTCGTCTCGCCATCCGCGATTCCGCTGTGGTTCACGAACTGGGATGGCGACATCAGCGATCAGGGAATGTCGCAGACGAACATGAAGGCGCTCTTCGAGATGGCCAAGGAGCTCGACGCCACGCTCGTCTATCCGATCATGCACGTCGACTTCGCGAACGTCGGAGCGTCCGGCGGCAAGTTCGCGCGCCGCGCGTCGGTCTCCGCGAAAGCCGCGGTGTACGTCAATCCTTCCTACACGCTTTTCTACGTCGCCAACGGCAAAGGCGGCAGCAGCTTCTCGCGCATCTCGGACAGCATCGGCGTCGAGGGCGACCCGGGCGAGTTCGTGAAAGCCGATCAGGCGTCGAACGAGGCGTTCATCGGCTCGATGCAGAAGATCGGCATCGACTTCGGCCCGGTGCGCAGCAAGAAGAACATGGTCCTGCAGGCGAATCGCGAGAACTTCCAGAGCCTCGCCCTCGAAGCGCTCGGCGGTTCCAACTCCGCGTTGCGACGCGGACTCCAGGAAGCAGCCAAGTAGCGACGACAGGCTGCGTCGTTAAGACGACGCAGCCTATCCTTTCCGCGCGAGCCGGCGAATCGCCATCCCGCCGAACAACACCGTGACTCCTGCGAGCACGCCCGCCGAAATCTGCGGCGCGATGAAGCTGTACTCCGTGACGCCTGCGGCGCCGAGGGCGACCTGGTTGAGATGAAACGCCGGCCAGATCACGACCCACGACTCCAGAAACTTCGGCAGCGGAATGAACAGTCCGGAAAGCCAGAGCATCGGCAGGAAGAGAACGTTCGTGATCGCAGGCGCGGCCGATCCCGACGTATGGGAGCCAATGAATAAGCCGATCGCGCTGAGCGGCACGGTGCCGGCGATCATCGCGATGACCATGATCACCAACTGCGTCACGGACAACGTGATCTTCCCGACGACGAGCGCCGCGACGACGATCGACACGATCGCGAACGTGGACAGCAACATCGACGTCGCCATCTTCGCGGCGAGATACGCGCCGCCGGGCGCAGGCGCGGCGCGCTTGAGTTTCAGCAGTCCCGCGTCGCGCTCCATCGCGAGTGCGCATCCGACGCCGAACAGCGCCGGACCCATCGCCGCGAACACGAGCCAGCTCGAGAACAGATAGTTCGCGACGGCCGGCTTCTCCGCGATCGCGGATCCCGCGAGCACGACGCCGAAGAAGAGATAGATCGGCACGGGCAGCACGAGGAACGGGATGGAGAAGCCCGGCGTGCGCAGCATCCGCAGCAACTCGTACTTCGTCTCGCTCGCGTACGCGCCAAACACGCGTCCCACCGGCATCGTCGCTTCCATCACGCAGCCTCCTTCGTCAACTCCGCAAACGCCTCGGCAAGCCCCGCCTGCCGCACTTCGATGTCGCGCACCGACGCATCGCTCGCCAGCAATCGCCGCAACACATCCTCGGCATCAACCACCGTGATGCGCAGCCGCTCCGTGTCGCGCGTCGCCGCGACGACCTCGGGCCACGCGCGCACGTCCTCGACGGACATCGACGTCGAGCAGGTGATCTCTTTGCGCGACACGAGCGAGCGAATCTGCGCGACGGTTCCCGTCGCGATGAGCCGTCCGGACGCGAGCACCGCGACGCGATCCGCCAGCGCTTCGGCTTCTTCGAGATAGTGCGTCGTCAGCACGACCGAACAACCCTGCGCGACCATCGCGCGAATCGTGCGCCACATCGTCTCGCGCGCCTCGATGTCGAGACCGACCGTCGGCTCATCGAGGAACAGCAACGACGGACGACCACACACCGCGAGTGCGAATTGCACCTGACGTTTCTGTCCCGCCGACAACTTTCCGTACGGCCGATCCGCGAGCGCTTCGATGCGCGTCAGCGCAAGCGTTTCGTTCGTCGTGAGCGGCGCGGGGTAGTAACTCGCGGTGAGTGCGATCAGTTCGCGCACGCGCAGTTCGAGCGACAGTCCGACGTCCTGCAACATCACGCCGATCTGCCGGCGCACATTGACGTCGAGCGGCGATCCGTCATGCACACGCACGCGGCCCGCATCCGGTTCGAGCAATCCGAGCCACAGCGAAATCGCAGTCGACTTGCCCGCACCGTTCGGACCGAGGACTGCGAGCAGTTCCCCGCGTCGCACGTCGAGATCGAGGCCGTCGAGCGCGATCGTTGCGCCGTAGCGTTTGTGCACGCCTTCGAGCGTCGCGAGTCGATCCGTTGCGATCGTTGCGGGCTCGGCGCGCTGCCCGTACTTCCGACCATTGAGCGTCTGCCCGATGAGCGTCGAGCGCACGAGGTAGTGATAGCTCGCGAACAACAGGGCGAAGCTCGCGAGGAGGATCAGCGGGAACTTCACGCTCCAGTGCAACGGCAGATGACCGACGAGCACTTGCAGCGCGACGACGACCGGCACGTGCACGAGATAGATCCAGTACGCCGCGTCGGCGACATAGCGGACCGTCGCGTGCGCGCGCGACATGAAACGCATCGCCAGTCCGATCACCGCGAACGACCAGCACCAGATCGCGACGCCGTACGCTGCCGCGAAGGCGAGCTTCTCGAGTCCCGGCGCCTTCGGCACGAACGCAGGAGCAACGCCCGCGATCCAAACGCAGACTGAGGTCAGCGCGAGCGCGGCGATGAGATGGAGCTTCCACTGCCGCGCCCAGATCGCGAGCAGATCGCTCTGGCGATGCACGAGCCATCCGAACGCCACGGCGGTGCCGTAGCCGAAGAGCGATGCGAGCTGCGGAATGATCGACTGATCGGGTGTCGGGATGCCGAACCAGATCACCCAATCGGGACGCACGTACAACGCCGCGATCAACGCGATCGGCAACACCGCCGCCGCGGTTCCAGTCCGCACGATTCCGCGCACGAATGAATCGATTGCGCGCCGTAAACCACCACGACGATCGATCGCCGCGACGAGCGCGCGTCCCGCGATCACGGCGACGTAAAGAATGAGGAGGTAGTAGAGAAACCAGAGATGCGCGAGCGGGAAATGTCCGGCCGGTCGCGGCGGAAGATTCGCCGGCGCCGCGGGCAGCGTGCCGCCGAACGACTTCGTCATCCCCCAAATCCACACCGCGATGAGCGCCGGCGTGAGGATCAGCCAGCCCGCGACGAGCGGCACGGCGATGCGCTTCGCGCGATCGATCCAGAAGCCGCGCGCGCCTTTGCGATGAAACATCATTCGCGCGAAGAAGCCCGCGACGAAGAAGAACAGCGACATCCGAAAGATGTGCGACGCGAACAGCAGCACGCTGATCGTCGCGCTGGGCGAGTTGTCGACGATCGCCCACAGGCCCGGGATCATCCCCGGGATGAACGAGAAGCCGGCGTGAAACACGACGCCGAGGAGAAGCGCGAACGCGCGCACGGCGTCCAGAGAATGAAGACGATCGGTGCCGGACATGAGTGCTCCTGTCAGATGAAGTCGCGGCGTCGCGACTGAACGAACACGGCGACGCCGAGGGCCGCGAGACCGGCCAGAATTTCGATGGCGATGAAGGCGACGAGATCGCTCGTCCACACCGCGACGTTGCCCTTCGCATTCGCCGTCACGGACGGGCGCGAGAGCAGAAACGGGATCACGAAGTTGACCGAGACATTGCCGACGACGATCGCCGTCGTGTGCCAGCCGGTGCCGTCTTTGACGAGCGTCAGCGCGAGCAGCGCGCAGAAGTAGCTGAGCAGATAGCCGAGGATCGCGATCCAGAACGGCAGGATCCCGTTGGGCATCGACGAGACGTCGATGACGACGACGTTCGCGATCGTGAGGATCGTCCACGGCACCGCGAACGCGATGAAGTTCGCGAGCGCCTTCGCGATCGTGTACTCCGTCGTCGACACGGGCAGACTCAGGACGAACAACATCACCTTTTCCTTCCGCTCCTGCACGACGTTCGTCAGCGCGAGAAAGATGTTCAGGATGACGAGCACGCAGATGAGCGACACGCCGCCGACGTATGCGGACACCGTCCCGAGCGGCATCATCACGATCGACACGAGTCCCGCGACGATCGAGCCGGCGATCATCCAGCGCATGAGGTACAGATCCTTGAGGATCAACTGGCGCACGAGCGACCCATTCATGACTGCGCCTCCTCGCGATTGCTCATCACGTTCGCGACGAAGATCTCTTCGAGCGTCATGCGCTGCACGTCGCGAATCGTGACGCCCGCGCGCTCGCACGCCGCGTGAAGCTCCGGCGAGTACGCGCTCGTCGTGATCACCGCGAGCCGCCCGCTGACGCGCGTGTCGACGGCGCCGGGCAGCGTTGGCACTTCGAGTGTCGAAGGCAGATCGATGTGCACGCGACGCCAGCGATCGAGGAACGTTTCCTTGTCGCTCGAATCGATGACGCGGCCGCGATCGAGAAACGTGATGACGTCCGAGATCTGCTCGACATCGTGCGTGTTGTGCGACGAGAAGAGGATCGCGCGATGCTCGTCGCGCAGCGCATCCATCAACTCCGCGAGCACTTCGTGCCGCGCGACGGGATCGAGTCCGGTCGTCGGCTCGTCGAGCAACAGCAGTCGCGGACGATGGGCGAGCGCGAGGAGCAACGTCGCCTTCACGCGCTCGCCGTGCGACAACACTTTGACGGTCTGGTCGCGATGGAGGTTGAAGCGGCGCAGGAGCAGGTCGGCGTACTTGGCGTCCCAGTCGGGATACGCCGCCGCGACGAACCGCATGTGCCACGCCAGCGTCGCCGATCCATACAGCCGCATGTCCTCGGACACGAATCCGATGTCGCGCTTCGCCGCGGCTTGCTCGTGGGGCATCGAGCGTCCGAGGACGCGGACGTCGCCGCGATCCTGGTGGACCATCCCCATGAGGATGCGGATCGTCGTCGACTTGCCCGCGCCGTTCGGGCCGACGAGACCCATGATCTGCCCCGCGTCGAGACGCAGGTTCGCGTCCGACAGCTTGAAGTAGCGGTACGCCTTCTCCACATTCACCAGCTCGATCGCCGGGGTCGTCATGGCTTCTCTTCTCTCTTCCTCACGGCGTCCCGGAGCCGCATTTCGAGGTCGTCGCCGGTCAGGCCGAGGACGCGTCCGAGCTCGGCGGCGGCGTTGAGGTGCGCGTCGAGCTCCGCGTGATGCAACCGCGTGCTGAGCCCTTCACTCTCCGCGACGAACGAGCCCTTGCCCTGTCGCGTGACGATCACGCCGTCGCGCTCGAGCTCGAGGTAGGCGCGCTTGACCGTGATCACGCTGATCTGCAGCTCCGCCGCGAGCGCGCGAATCGACGGCAGTTCGTGCCCCGGACCCCAGTCGCCGATCGCGATCCGACGCCGGATCTGCTCCATGATCTGGAGGTACATCGGCCGCGGGTCGGCCTGCGAGATCAGCAACGCACCGTGCATATCTGATATGCACAGTATGCACGCCACCCGGCGCGCGCGCAAGTCCTTCCGATTGTGGTGGCTGGCGCCGGACTTCCGGAGTGCTATTCTTCAATCAATCCACAAATTTTGGTGCGAAGGAGCTCTCCATGCTCAGATTCGGCCGTACTTTGCTCTTCCTCCTCGCGGTGGCATCGCCGCTGACTGCGCAGCAGATTCGAGGTCGGGTCGTACTGCAGTCGGACGACTCACCGCTTCCCGGCGTCACCGTGTCGATCGACGACTGGGGACTGACCACCGTCACCGACGCCGACGGGCAGTACACGCTCGACGCAGGACGTAGCGGCGAGGCGCGCGTCTCCGCGGCGCTCTCCGGATTCCAGACGCGCACCGTGACGGTGAACGTCGGACCGGGCGAGACGACGCAGGACTTCGCGCTGCACGTTTCCTTCGGCCAGGAGATCACGGTCGGCTCGCGCGCGATCGGCGCGGAGCAGGAGCAGGCCGTCCCGGTCGACATCATTCAGCAGGAACAGATCGAGTCCGCGCCGTCGACGGAGACGAATCAGATCATCCAGAAGCTCTCGCCATCGTTCAACTTCCCGCGTCCGACGATCAGCGACGGCACGGACTCCGTCCGGCCCGCGACGCTGCGCGGCCTCGGTCCCGATCAGTTGCTCGTGATGCTCAACGGCAAGCGCCGTCACGCGAGCGCGCTCGTCAACGCGAACAACACCGTCGGCCGCGGATCGAGCGGCGTTGATCTCAACGCGATCCCCGCGTCCGCGATCGAGAGCATCGAGATTCTGCGCGACGGCGCGGCCGCGCAGTACGGATCGGACGCGATCGCGGGCGTGATCAATCTCGTGATGAAGTCATCGCCCGAGCCGTTGAAGATCGACGTGAAGGCCGGTCAGACCTCGCACGACGACGGCGAGTCGCTGAACCTCGCGCTCAGCGGCGGCTGGTCCATCGGACGCGGCGCGATCTTCGCGGCCGCGGAACATCGCACGCGCTACGAAACGAATCGCGCGAATCCCGACCTGCGCGATCAACTCGTCACCGGCGACGCGGGCAACAACATCATCGAGCAGCCGAACACGCACTGGGGCGACTCGTACGCGCGCGACGTGATGCTTTTCTCGAATCTGAACCTGCCGCTCAACGAAGACGGAAGTCAAATTCTCTACGCGTTCGGCGGATACAGCCTCCGCCACGGCTCGCACGGCGGCAACTATCGTCGCGCGATCGACGCGAACAACTGGCGGCAGATCTATCCGCTCGGATTCCTTCCGCTGATCGAGCCGCGCGTCGCCGACACCGCGCTGACCGCAGGAACGCGCGGCCAGCTCGCGACGTGGTACTACGATCTGAGCGCGGCGTACGGTCGCAACGAGTTCGAGTTTTACGTCACCGACTCGCTCAACGCCTCCCTCGGCCCCACCTCACAAACGCGCTTCTACGCCGGCGCTCTCGGCGACAAACAGATCACCGCGAATCTCGACGTCTCGCGACGCTTCGCCGTCGGACTCGCCGGTCCGCTCAACGTGGCGTTCGGCGCGGAGTATCGCGGCGACTCGTTCGAGCAGCATGCGGGCGAGCCGAACTCGTACATTCACGGCGGCGTCGCGAATCAGTTCGGCGGACGCGCCGCGGCCGGTGCGCAAGTCTTCCCCGGCTTCCAGCCGACGAACGAAGTCGACGTGTCGCGCAACAGCAAGGCCGTCTACGCGGACGTCGAAGGCGACGTGCATTCGATGTTCCGCGTCGGCCTGGCGGGACGCTACGAGAACTTCAGCGATTTCGGCAGCACGACGAACGGCAAGATCACGACGCGGTTTTCGCCGGTTAAGCAGTGGATCTTCCGCGCCGCGGCGAGCACGGGCTTCCGCGCGCCGGCGCTCAATCAGGGCTACTGGTCGGCGATCAGCACGAACTTCATCCCGAACTCCGCGGGCGTCGTCGAGGCGGTGCAAGTCGGCACGTTCCGCGTGAACGCTCCGATCGCACGCGCGCTCGGCGCCACCGATCTCAAACCCGAAAAGTCGAAGAACCTCAGCGCCGGCATCGTCTGGCAGCCGCTGTCGAATCTCGAGTTCACCGCGGACTACTTCCACATCGACATCGACGATCGCATCGTCTACTCGGGCAACTTCAATCAGGCCGCGCTGCAGCCGATCCTCGAGCCGTTCGGCGTCGGCGGCGTGCGCTTCCTGACCAACGCGATCGACACGGAGACGAACGGCTACGACCTCGTCGCGAACTATCAGACGTCGCTCTTCGGCGGCGGCATCGATCTGTCGGCGGCGTACAGCAACAACAAGACGGAAGTCGTGCACGTCGAGCCGACGCCCGGGCCGCTCGCCGCGTTCGGCGAGACGTTGTTCGATCGCCAGGAACGCCGCCGCTTCGAATGCGGCCAGCCGCGCGACAACATCCGCCTGATGCAGAACTGGCATCGCGGCGGCTGGGCCGTCACGACGCGCGAGAGCCGCTATGGCGAATACTGCAGCCTCACGCTCGCCGCCGTCGACGATCAGGTCTACGAGGCGGAGTGGCTCGCGGACGCCGAAGTGTCGTATCGCTGGAACCAGTACACGTTCGCGGTCGGAGCGGAGAACCTCCTCGACACGTTCCCCGATCGCAACTTCCTCTTCCGCCCCGGCACCGGACCCGGCACGGGCGTCCCGGGCGTCCTCGCGCAGCAGGCCGGCGCCGGCGGCACGAACTCGTATCCGATCAACGCGGCGTTCGGCATGAACGGACGCTTTTTCTACACGCGGCTCAGCTACAAGTTTGGATCGTAAAGCACTTGATTCCGTTCTACCCTGACGTCGATGAAAAAGGCGTTGGGAGTAGTGGCGGCGCTCGCGCTCGTCGTTTGGGTGATCTCGTGGTTTCGCGCGCCGGCCGACGTCGCAAAGTCGGCGGCGCGCGAGTGGCCGGGCGGCATGGGGACGATCGAAACGGTCGCGGACCGCTTGCCGCCCGTGCAGGCGAATGACGCGTCGCGCAAGCTGACGGCGCTCGCCAAGGCGTTGCCGAAGAACGACGCGCTCGACGAGTACGTGTTCAGCGAGATGACGCGCGATGAGCTCACGATCAAAGAGCCACCCGCAATTCCCGACGTCGCGCCGATTCGCGACATGCTGTTGCGCGAGCCGATCGTCTTGCCGCGGCGCAATGAAGAGATCGGCGACGCGGACACGACCACGCGTCGCGCGGTGCTGCTCACCGCGGCGCGAACGCTCGTCGCGAGTGCGCTGAAGAAAGCGCGCGCGAACGATCCGGATGCGTGGGAAGACTTGCACGCGGTCTGGAAACTCGCGCGGTCACTCGACGGGCGTCCGCAGATGATGATCCAGACCGCGTCGATGTCGATGGGGCGATTCATCAACGCGGTCGCGTGGAAAATGCCGCTGCCAGCGCCGGCGTGGCTGCGCGAGGTGCACGAGCACGACAACGTGCCGGCGCTGCTCGAGGCGTTTCAACATCAGACCGCGTCGTACTGGCAAGACGGCGCGCAGCTCTTCCCGACGAAGATGCTCGCGACGTCGGTCGAGACCGATCGCCTGATCGCGGTCGACGTCTACAACGCCACCGCGTGTGACGTGAACACGCGCGAGAACGAGCTCGGGACCGATCTGAAATCGGTGTGGCGTCGCGCGTTGCGCTATCGCGCCGAACGCGAGGCGACGGTGAACGCGCTGCGCGTGCGCGAAGGCAAGCCGATCGAAACGAAGTCGCGTTGCAGCGACGGCGCGTGGACGTACGACGGCACGACGCTGCGCTTCAGTCGCGAAATCCCGACGGCGGCACCGGACCGGCCGATGCCGCTCACGCTGAAGGTCAAGCCGTAGCGATCAATTCACGGCCAGCACGTTATCGGCCGAGTTGCGGTCGATGTAGAAGTTGTACGGATCGATGCCCGCGAAGCTCGGCTTCGTGTCGCTCACGAATCGCAGCACCTGACGTCCCGAGCGAATCGGATGGCGCTCCATCAGGAGCACGTTCGATTTGTCGAACGCGTCGCGACCCGGTTCGGCGGTGAACAGCCCGATCTCGATGCGATCTACGAGCGGCGTCTCGGTCTCGGTGCCCTTGCCGTCGGCGTACAACTTCTTCGCCTCGACCGGCACCGTCACGTCCCATTTGCCATCAGCGCGACGCACGGCCTTGGGCTCGATGACTTTCAGGTCGTACAGCGTGATGCGCTCGAACAGATCCGTAATCAGCGCTCGATCCTCCTCCGTCTTCGCCTCGGCACGCAACGCCGCAATCAGCTCGAGCGTGCGCGGGTACGGAGGACCCTTGAATTTGTAGCGCGTCACCAGACTCCGCAGCGCGCGATTGACGGCCTCCTCGCCGAGGCGCTCTTGCAGCAGGTACATGACCAGCGCGCCCTTGCGATAGGTGATGTGATTCTGCCCCGCCACGCGCGCGAGCGGCGTCTCCTCGCGCGACGTGTACGCGCGTCCTTCGAGATAGCGATCGAGCTCGAATTGCAGGTAGCGGCGAATCTGATCCGCGCCGCGCGTCTGCCTCATGACCATCTGCGCCGAGTACTGCGCGAGGGTCTCGGACAACACCTCTTTGCCTTCCGTCTCCGCGCCGATGACCTGATGCGCCCAATACTGATGCGCCAATTCATGCGCGGTCATTCCCGTCACGTAATCCGTCGTGTCGGGTTTGCGATAGTCGGAAATGAAGCCGACGGTTTCCGAGTACGGAATCGTTCCGGCGAATGCCTGGGCGAAATCGTGATATCCGGGAAATTCGACAATGCGCGCGTGATCGAATTGGTACGGACCGAAACTCGCCTTGTAGTAATCGATCGACGACGCCATCGCGTCGAGCATCCGGTCGACGTT
>DASVNL010000504.1:0-3763 GCA_036383875.1 Thermoanaerobaculia bacterium | reverse complement strand
GACGAAATCGCGCCCGAAGCGTAAACTTCGCGGACTCATGAAAGGTTGTGCTCGTACCTGTCTGCTCTGGATCCTGGGCTGGGGCGCAGCGTCCTTCGCCTTCTTCCGCTACTTCATCACCCTCGGCAATCTGTACGACGGTTTGTGGTGGGCGTCGGGCGGCGCCGGACTCGCGGCCGTGATCGCGTTTGCGTATGTCTACGGCATCGTCGCCACCGCGCGCGAACGCTCCATCCTCCTCGACTCGATCAACGGCACGCCGCCGCGCGATGGCAAGTGGTCCGCGGTGAGTGGACGCATTCACTCGATGAACAAACTCACCGCGCCGTTCAGCGGTGAGAGCGTCGTCGCGTACAAATACGCTGTCCAGCGCATGGAAGGCTCGAGCAAATCCCGCACGCTCGTGAAGCATTTCGAAGGCACCGCACTCATTCCGAGCACGATCTCCACGCGAACCGGTTCCGTGCGGCTGCTCTCCGTGCCGACCTTCGACATCGAGAAGACCGAGATCAATCTCCTCACCGGGCTGGATCACGCAAGACGCTACATCGAGTCGACGGTCTTCGAAACCAGCGACACGCCGAAGGATCAACGCGCGGGCACGGTCGAGAAAGAATCGACGGACGACGACGGAAACTTCCGCGTCGACAAGCGCTCGGATCGCGCGTTCGACGTCGATCTCGAGAACTGCGACCTCGAAGAGTTTCACATCAAGCAGAACGAGCAGGTCTGCGTGTTCGGCCTCTACTCCGCGGCGCGCGGCGGTTTGATTCCGCATCCGAACTGGGGCAAGCAGACGCGAATCATGCGCGGCGACGGCGAAGCGGTCGCGGCGAAACTGCGCAATCGCATCGTGAAGTACGCCATCGGCGTGGCAGTGTTCTCCGGAATCGCGTACGGCGTCGTGCTGATTTGCCGGCACAACGCCGTGCCGTTCACGCAATAGCCGCGACTAGCGCTTCGCGATCTCGGACGCGCGCTCGAGCGCCTCGTCGAGCGTCGTGGCGCGATTCGCAAGCAGTTCGTCTTTGTGCGCACGCGCGAGCGCATTGCGCGGCTGCTCGCGGACCTCGGAGAGGATGAGCACCGTCCCCTGACTCGCGCACTTCTTTGCGACCTGCTCGAGCGCGTGAATGCCGGTCGCGTCGATCGCAGGGACGTCGCGCATGCGCAGGATGAACGCCTTCGGCGGCTTCGCGATCTCGGACGTCACGTCGCGAAGTTTGTCCGCGGCGCCGAAGAAGAACGGGCCGTTGACTGCGTACACCTCGACGCCGCTCGGAATCACGCGACCGGCAAGCGTGCGCTTGCGCCGCAGCACCTGCGTGATCTCGTCGGGATTGTCGGTCGCGCTCGCATCACTGAGCTCCGTGGTCACGCCCTCGATGCTCGTCACCTCGGACATCCGTTTCATGAACAGCAACGACGCCGCGACGACGCCGACCTGCACCGCGACCGTGAGATCGACGAACACCGTCAGCGCGAACGTCACGATGAGCACGAAGATGTCGCTCTTCGGCGCGCGCAGCAATCCCGCAAACGAACGCCACTCGCTCATGTGATACGAGACGATCACGAGAATCGCGGCCAGCGATGCTAGTGGAACCTTCGCGGCCAACTCCCCTGCAAACACAAGGATCAGCAGCAGCGTCACGGCGTGCATCATTCCGGCGAGCGGCGTGCGTCCACCGGTCTTCACGTTCGTCGCAGTGCGCGCGATCGCGCCGGTCGCCGGGATGCCGCCGAAGATCGGCGACGCGATGTTCGCGACGCCTTGTGCGACGAGCTCCATGTTCGACTTGTGCCGCGTGCCGATCATCCCGTCCGCGACGACAGCGCTCAGCAAGGATTCGATCGCGGCGAGCAACGCGACGGTGATCGCAGGCGATACGAGCTCGCGCAGGTTCTGCCACGGAATGTCCGGCCAATGTGGTCGCGGCAGATGCGACGGCACGCCGCCGAATCGGGAGCCGATCGTTTCAACCGGCAGGTTGAAGAAGTGCACGACGAGCGTCGCCGCGACCATCGCGACGAACGGCGCAGGCACGACGCGCGAGATCCGCGGCCACACGATCAGGATCGCCAGTGTGCCCGCGGCGATCGCGACGGTGGTCCAGTCGATCGACCCGAAATGCTCGCTGTAGGCGGTCCACTTTTCGATGAACTCCGCGGGGACGCGATCCATCTTCAGGCCGAGGAGATCTTTGATCTGGCTGGAGAAGATGATGACTGCGATGCCGGCGGTGAATCCGGTGACGACGGGATACGGGATGAACTTGATGAGCGCGCCCATGCGCGCCAAGCCCATCGCGATGAGGATGATCCCCGCCATGATCGTGCAGATGACGAGGCCTTCGTATCCGTACTTCGAGACGATGCCGTAGACGATCACCACGAACGCGCCGGTCGGACCGCCGATCTGCACGCGGCTGCCGCCCAGCGCGGAGATGAGAAATCCGGCGATGATCGCGGTGTAGAGGCCGCGCTCGGGCGGAACACCCGACGCGATCGCGAAGGCCAGTGCGAGCGGGAGAGCCACGATGCCGACGACGAGGCCGGCAATCAGATCGCGAAGAAACGACTCGCGCGTGTAGCCCTCTTTGAGACAAACGAGGGATTTCGGGACGAACACTCTGTTCGCGAATTATAGAGACGGAGCGCCGATGTGTGATGCCGGCGCTCCGTATGAGCTGCGAATTAACGTTTCGCGCTGAAATTCACGGTGAGGTTGAGATAGCAATTCACGGCTTCGCCGCGCAGCGATCCCGGAGTGAACTTCCACTGCTGCACCGCATCGATGACCGCGGCGTCGAACGGAGGCATCGCGCTGCGGATCACTTCCGGATCGCGGACGTTGCCGTTCTTGTCGATGATGCAGCGGACGATGACCACGCCCGACATGCCGGCGCGGATCATGGTCTGCGGGAAGCGCGGCTCCACGCGTTTGATGATGACCGGCGCCTTCACTTCATGCGACTGATAGATGCGGTCTTCGACCGGCGGAGTGTCGACGATCGCCGGCGGCAGATTGAGATCGTTGGAGACGGAGTTCGGATCGCCCCAAGGCACACCGACCGGTCCCGGCACGAGTCCATCGCCTTCGCTGCCGGTCGATTCACCTGCAGTGATGTTGTTGCTCGTCGACTGCGACTCGGCAGGCACGACTTCGTCCGGCACTGCAGTCGGCGCAGTGATTTGATTCGGCTGCGGCGGCGGATCTTTCGGTTTCTCTGCAGGCGGCTGCGCGGGCTTGCCGCCACCATTCGGATTTCCGAGCGGCGGTGGGACATCCACGTGCGCAATCAGCGGCAGGCTGTATTCGTCAGGCGCATTCGCGGGGAAATTCACTGAGGCCACACTGACCGCGACAATGCCGAAAATCGCGGCGGTGTGAAAAACGATCGACGCGGTGAGCAAACCTGCACGACGTCCCTTACTGGCAACGCGGGCGCTGGCGACTGAGGTCTCGAACATTGTGATCCTCCTGTTCCTTTGCATCGTTCGATGCGAAGGCACGAGCGCTCGAAACCACAATGTGAAAACAAACTGTCAACGGCGCTGCGTGATCTCCCGCCGCACCTGATCCGCCTCTGTGCGACTTTCCGGAATCGCAGCGGTCATGTGCTGCAACGCAGTTTCCGCCGCGGCGCGATTGCCCACCGACGCTTCAGTGAACGCGAGTGCGATGTACGCGTCGCGATCGCGCGAGTCGGTTGCGATCGCGCGTCCGAATGCGACGCGTGCTTCGTTCGTGCGCCCAAGG
>DASVNL010000503.1:0-2036 GCA_036383875.1 Thermoanaerobaculia bacterium | reverse complement strand
CCTCGACGCGATCGCGCATGGCAACCGCTTCGTCGTCACGACGGGCGCCGGCTCGGTTCTCCCGACAACCGACAACTGACAACCGACAACCATCAACCGACTAAAATCCGCCGCGCATGATACGCGCACGGGTCATCACCTGTAGCGATGCGGCCTCGCGCGGCGAGCGCGAAGACCGCTCTGGTCCGGCCGTTCGCGAGTTGCTCATCGCCAACGGTTGCGACGTCGACGTCGTCGCGATCGTCCCCGACGACATCGAGCGCATCGCCACGGCGATCCTCGACGCGATCGCGCATGGCAACCGCTTCGTCGTCACGACGGGCGGGACCGGCATTGCGCCTCGCGATGTGACGCCCGAGGCGACGTTGCGGGTTTGCGAGCGCGTGGTGCCGGGATTCGGCGAGCTGATGCGCGCGGCCTCGCTACAGAAAACGCCGATGGCCACGCTCTCACGCGCACAAGCTGCGACGCGCGGAAACGCGCTCGTGATCAATCTGCCGGGCAGTCCGCGCGGCGCCGTCGAAAACCTGGAAGCCGTGTTGCACTTGGTGCCGCATGCGCTCGATCTTCTCCAATCAAAAACAGAACATGACCGTCCTCCCCGGACTTGAAGTCCTCATCGACGAAGAACCGTGGCGCATCCAGGGGAAGCGCATCGGCCTGGTCACGAACCAGAGCGCGATCACACGCGACTTTCAGCATGCAGTGAAGCTCCTGCTCAACGGCCGCGGATGGAAACTCACCGCGCTGTTCGGACCGGAGCACGGCATCTGGGGCGAGGCGCAGGACATGGCGCACGTCGATCATTCGACGGATCCCCTCACCGGACTGCCGGTCTATTCGCTCTACGGCAAGAACGAGTCGGACCTTGCGCCGCGTCGCGAGGTGCTGCGCGGACTCGACGCGCTCGTCATCGACCTGCAGGACATCGGTTCGCGCTACTACACCTTCATCTACACGATGGCGTTGTGCATGCGCGAGGCGGCCGCGGTCGGACTGCAGGTCATCGTGCTCGATCGTCCGAATCCGATCGACGGCGTGCATCTCGAAGGCAACATCCGCGAGGACAAGTATTCGAGCTTCGTCGGCATGTTCCCGCTGCCGACGCGGCACGGCATGACCGCGGGCGAGCTCGCGCGCTGGTTCGCGCGCTACTACGCCGACGTCCACAAGCTCGACTGCGATCTCGTCGTCGTGCCGATGAAAGGCTGGCGGCGCTCGATGTGGTGGGGCGACACGGGACTGCCGTGGATCATCCCGTCGCCGAACATGCCGACGGTTTACACCGCGACCGTGTATCCGGGCATGTGTCTCATCGAAGGCACGAACCTCAGCGAAGGCCGCGGGACGACGCATCCGTTCGAATTCTTCGGCGCGCCGTGGCTCGATTCGTTCCGACTCGCCGAGCGCCTCAATGCGCTGAATCTTCCCGGCGTGCGCTTCCGCCCGCACTTCTTCATGCCGACGTTTCACAAGCACGCGAACAAAGTCTGCGGCGGGGTCGAGCTGCACGTCACGAATCGCGCGACGTTCGAGCCGTATCGCACGGGCTTGTGGTGCGTGAAAGTCGCGCGCGACCTCGATCCGGAGCAGTTCAAGTGGCGCACGGAAACATACGAGTTCGTGTCCGACCGTCTGGCCATCGACCTGCTCGCCGGCAGTCCGAAGTATCGCGAGCTCGTGGAGAGCGGCGGCAACGTCGACGACTGGGTGCGCGAGTGGGAAGACCCGCTGCGCGAGTTCGCCCGCCTTCGCGACGAGTTCCTCTTGTACCGGGAGTGACGTTGGAGGGAGCGCCGGCGTCCTCGCCGGCTGTTTCCGGCGGCGTCTCGCCGCCGGACCAGAGCGCGATGGCGAGACGCCATCGCGAACAGCCGCCGGGACGGCGGCGGTCCCTATACTTCCGACATGCACATCCTCTCTTTCCTGTTCGCGGTTGCTTTGCAGGTCACGACGCCCGTCTGGATCGACGCCCCTCCGTCCATGCCGAAGGGGACGAAGATGGCCATCCTCGAGGGCGACACGAAAGCCGCGGG
>DASVNL010000502.1:0-4065 GCA_036383875.1 Thermoanaerobaculia bacterium | reverse complement strand
CGCACTGCTCGCCGCGAAGGGAAAGCTCGAACACTCGCAGCTCAATCAGGTGATCTTTCTCTTCCCGCAACTGCTCGCGTCGATCGCAGGCGCGGAGCGATTGACGCGCATGTTCCACACGTCGACCGCGGCCGCGATACGCATCGCCGAGGTGCTTGATGCGCGGCCGTCGATCCGCGGCGGACCGCGGCACTTGCGCGCGGCGGAAGCGAAAGGCGAGATCGTGTTCGACGACGTTTCGTTCGGCTACGACCCGCACGTCCCCGTGCTCGACGGCGTCTCGTTCCACGTCAAACCCGGCCAGACCCTCGGCATCGTCGGTCCGACGGGATCGGGCAAGAGCACGCTGCTGCGCTTATTGGTTCGTTTTTATGATCCGACCGACGGGCGCGTGCTCATCGACGGCATCGACATCCGCCAGCTTCGTCTGCGCGATGTGCGCGCCGCGGTGAGTCTCGTCGGACAGGACGTGCATCTCTTCCGCGGCAACATCCGCGACAACGTGATCTACGGCAAGCCGCACGCGACGGACGACGAGATCGTGCGCGTGATGCACGACGCGGTGCTGAACATGCCGCTCAACACGCCGGTCGGCGAGCGCGGCAAGCGTCTGTCCGGCGGTGAACGCCAACGCGTCGCGATCGCGCGCGCGTTGCTCAAGACCGCGCCGGTGCTCGCGCTCGACGAGGCGACGTCGCACCTCGACAACGAAACCGAGGCGCTCGTGCGACGCTCGATCCGCAAGCCGAAGTCGAAGCGCAGCGTGATCATGATCGCCCATCGCCTCGCGACCGTCCGCCAGGCCGATCACATCATCGTGCTCGACCAGGGCCGCATCGTCGAAGAAGGCAAACATCGCGAGCTGCTGGCGATGAAGGGGCTGTACGCGACGATGTGGAAACTGCAGAGCGGCGACGACGCGGGACTCGAATTGCGCACGACGCGTTAGGAATCGGAGGAACCATGAGCGAGACGGCAACGCAGAATGCACAGCCCCAGCAGGAAGAGCGCGGGTTCTTTCAGCACACGGGGCACGTGCAACTGGCCTGGTTGTATCTGCGCAAGCATTCGCTGCTCGATGCGCTCGCGCAGGTTTCGGAGGCGCTGCGGATGTTCGCGGCGGCGAACAACGCGCCGCATCTCTACAACGAGACGCTGACGTGGGCGTACATGCTGCTCATCAACGAGCGCATGATCCGACTCGGCCCCGCGCACGAGTGGGAAGAATTCGCGGCGAGCAATCCCGATCTCTTCGACTGGAAGAACAGCATCGTCAAGAAGCTCTATCGCGAAGAGACGCTGAACTCCGACCTCGCGAAACGCGTCTTCATCATGCCCGATCTGCCGCGCGGCTGAAGCGCACGTTCCACACGCGCTCCGCACTCACGGTCATGCCGTGCACGTTGCCGTCGCCGTTGCGGACGAAGCGCAGCTGCAGTCCGTCGCTCGTCGCAAACTCGTCGCGACCGAGCGGCTGCAGCGCGGCCGGCGCGATGCGCGGACGTCGCAGCACGAGCAGCGCATCCTCGCGATCGATCGTGTAGCGCGACTCGAGCTCGTCGCTCGCGTACGTCGCGACGTAGTCGTCGAGCGGCGCGGCTTCCTGCTGCGATTCCTCTTCGATGCGCACGCACGACGCCTGCTCATTGCCGCCGTAGAACATTCGCACGCGTTCGTTCTCGAACACGCACTCGGCGTCGACGATGAGAAATCGATAGCGATCCCTCGTCACAGGCGCGAGCTCGTAGTCGCCGCCGGAATCGGAGGTGAGGAAGAGTCGTCCGCCGCGCGGCTCGATGCGGCACGTCATGCCGCTGAGCGTGTCGCGATACGTGCCGCTCTTCGCGAGCAGATCCTCGGGATCCGGTGACGCGATCCCCGCCGCGCGTCCCGCCCACGCCGGCATCGCGCGATCGACGGTTTGCTCCGGAAACGTGAGCATCGCATCGGCGACGTCGCGACATCGCGCGCCCGGCTCGACGTCGAGCGTGTTCGCGAACACCGCGACTGCGAAGCGCTCACTCGGCACGCGGAGGTAATGCGCGCGATATCCCGCATCGCCGCCCGCATGCTCGACGACGGGGACGCCGCGATACTGACCAAGGATCAGGCCGAAGCCGTAGTGCGCCTCGGTGCCGTCGGCGAGCGTGCCGCTCGTCGTGAGCAACTCACGCAACTCGCCGGTGAGCAGGTACTGCTCCCAGCGCGCGAAGTCATCGACCGTGCTGAGCAGACTCGTAGGCCCGACGGTTTCGTACGCGGGCATGTCGATCGTTGGGCTCCCATTGATCATGCGATATGCCTGCGCGCGTTTCGGAATGATGCGCGTCGCGTCGTCGTGGAACTGCGTGTCGCGCATGCCGAGGGGCTCGAAGATGCGTTGCGCCGCGAACTCGCGCAACGTCGCGCCGGTGATGCGCTCGATCGCGATTCCCATCAGCGTGTAACCGGTGTTGATGTACTGAAAGCGCGTGCCCGGCTCGAAGTTCAACTCACGCTGCCGCGTCGCCAGTCGCAGGATGTCGGCGTTGGTCTTGAGGTCGGGATACCGCCAGCCGGCCATGCGCAATAAATCCCATTGATCGCGCAGGCCGCTGGTGTGGTGCACGATGTTGCGCAATGTGATGCGCGGACCGGGCGCGAGCTCGGGGATGAACGTGCGGATGTCGTCGTCGAGGGAGAGAGCGCCGTCGTGTGCCAGCAGCGCGATCGCGTACGCCGTGAACATCTTCGACAGCGACGCGACGTGAAACACGGTGTCGGTCGCAATCGGCACGCCGTGCTCGAGGTGCGCCGTCCCGAATCCGCGCGACCAGACGATCTCGCCGTCGCGATAGACCGCCACCGAACACCCGGGCGAGCCGGCGCGGTCCCATCGCTCGAAGATTTTCGTCAGCGATTCCTGTTCCACGGATTTATGGCGTACGGTAGCATACATACTTCATCATGCAGACCAACGAGGGACTCTCCGAATCGACGGCAGATGTCTGTCTGCTTTCGATGCCCTTCGTGCCGCTGAATCAGCCCTCGATGGCCCTCGGCCTGCTGACCTCCGCACTGCGCCTGGCCGGCATTTCCGCACGCTCGATGTTCCCCTGTCTCTGGTTCGCCGAAGAAGTCGGACTCGACGTCTACTCGTTCATCGGCGACGGCAAGCAGGAGTTTCTCGCCGGTGAGTGGGTGTTCGCCGGCGCGGCGTTCCCCGACTTCGAACCCGATCACGATGCGTATCTGAATCTCGTGTTCGGCGCCGCGGTGTCGCAAGGTCTCGCGCTGCGCAGCGGCTTTGCGCACGACGCACCGTCGACATTGCGACGCGCACGCGCGCACGCGCCCGGCTTCATCGACGCCGCGGCGCGTCGCGTGCTCGCGTGCAAGCCGAAGATCGTCGGCTGCACGTCGACGTTCATGCAGCACTGCGCGTCGCTCGCGATTCTCCGTCGCATTCGCGAGCTCGATCCCGCCGTCATCACGCTCCTCGGCGGCGCGAACTGCGAAGGTCCGATGGGCTCCGCCGCGAAGCGCTGCTTCCCGTGGCTCGACTTCGTCGTGTCCGGCGAAGCCGATCTGCTCGTCGCCGATCTCTGCGCTGCGCTGCTCGAGCATGGTCGCGACGTTGCGCACGAATCGCTGCCCTTCGGCGTGATCGGCCCGCACCATCCGTGTCTCACGAACGACGCCGCGACGCCGCGCGTGTCGGTCGCGGCGATGGATCGCTCGCCGATCCCCGACTTCGACGACTACTTCGCGGCGGTGCGCGAGTCCGCGCTCGCCGAGTACATCAGTCCCGGGCTCGCGATCGAAACGTCGCGCGGCTGCTGGTGGGGCAAGGTGCATCACTGCACGTTCTGCGGTCTCAACGGCGGCAACATGGACTTCCGTTCGAAGAACCCGGATCGCGTGTTGTGGGAGCTCGACTATCTGGCGTCGCGTCACGGCGTGCGCAACTTCAACATCGTCGACAACATCCTCGACCTCGCGTACATCAACACGCTCCTGCCGCGACTCGCCGCGGCCGGCGCGCCGTACGAGTTGTTCTTCGAAACGAAGGCGAATCTGCGCCGT
>DASVNL010000501.1:0-2407 GCA_036383875.1 Thermoanaerobaculia bacterium | reverse complement strand
GTCCTCGATCCGACGTTCATGGCGCTGCTCCATCCGCGCGAGTACGCGCTGTCGAAGCAACTCTTCAACGGCGAGGCGATCGACGTCGCCGCGACGATGCGCGCGCTCGACAGCGACTACATCCTCTATCTACCAAACGCCACACGCGCGCACTTGCAAGCGCGCCTCGTCAACGATCCGCGCTTCGTCCCGATGTTCACGCGCGGCGCAGTGTTCGCACGACTCGCGCCCGAGCACATGCCCGCGTTCGTGCGCGACTGGCGCGTCGCACCGCACGGCTCGCGCATCCCGGTCACGCAATGGCCGCAATACGCGTGGTCATCGGACGCGCGCATCCGCGAAGTGCAGGCGTACGTCGACCTGCCCGGCACCGAACAGAAATGCGCGACGGCCGCGAGTCCGCTCACCGGACCCGCGACGATCGAGATCGCGCCCGCCGGCCCGACGCAGATCCGCATCGACGAAGGCGTCGTCGCGGAGATGCGCCCACCACGCGAAACGCTCCTCGGCGACGGCCAACTCGTCGACGTCCCCGCCGGTCCGCACTGGCTGGTCGTCACGACGTGCACGGCCGCCGAGCGTCGCGGGTTCTTCGCCGTGCGGCGGACACTGTAAGACGAGTCTCGGTCAGCCACTCACGCAATTGAGAAACTCGATGTTTGCGTCATGGAAGTCGCGAAACGTCGCAAGCCGGCATTCCTCACTGCGTGCGGTCGCGAGAATCAACCGGTCCGTCACGCTCTCCTTCTCATGAGCCGCAGACATCGACGCCAGCACTCTCATGTCGATCGGGAGAATTTGCGGATGATGGAGTTTCATCCATTTGTCGACTTTCTCCAGATCGGCGGCGCTCACCAGATCGTTGCGTCGTGCTTCCCGAAGCTGGAGCAGCGAGGCCACGGACACGCACAGTTCTCCGGCCGAAGCAGCGGCGTTCAGAGTGTCGCGACTCTCTTCCGACAATCGTTCCGGGTTTGCGAACAGCGCGCAAAGAACGTTCGTGTCGACGAGGATCTTCATCACGGTGCCGGTTCCTCTCGAAAGAGTGATCGCGACGGAGTGAAGTCGAGATCCGGAATCTCATCCGGAAATTCAGGCCGCTCGTTCATAGGATTGGTGACCTTTTCCTTTTCCGCTGGCGCGGTCTCGCGATCCGCCGCGTAGAACATCAGCAACGCGCTCCGCATCAAGGCGGCGGTCGAACGCAGAAACGTGGTCTCGCCTGGTGAGTTACGCTTCATGTCGCGAATTTTGTCGATCATCGTTCGCTGCAGCCGCTGGTACAGTGCATTGGGGTCGCCATTGGGACCAAGTGAAATGACTTCGCCGCGCTCAATGGCTTCGAACGCATCGATACCTTCGGCGGCCTCTTCGACGACAGGGGGCAACTTCCACGCAAGGTCGTTCATGAACTTGCGATGGGCAGCATCAAGGTCTCCGACGGCGTGATTGCCAGCCTGATCGTCGAGTGATACGAAACTTTCCTCCGCGAGCTCACGCAGTGCGATTGTCGCCGCCGGTTCGTCCAAATACCGCGCATGAGAGAGCAGTTCCCGATTCAGCAATTCTCCCAGATGACGAATTGCCTCTCGCACGAACGCCGTAGCCGGTCGCCACGCATCGAGTTCGTCGCGGTTGCAGGTGGCTGGCGACTCACGCAAGCGCATGGCGATTAGATCGCGCCGCGCTTTGAATTCGACCACGAGGCACAACCGTGTCAGCAGGTAGACGAGATACGTCTCCTTTCCTGCCGAAGTGGCGGACTGAAAGCCGACCTGCTCGAGCATTGCACTAGCCAGTGCAATGACGAACGCATCGACGTTCTCGCGGAATCCGTAATGAAGGGTAATGAGATCGCCATACATTTCGGCGACCTCCACATTGACGCGGGCAATGCCCTGTATCGACTTTGCCGGCGAGCGATCGACAAAATCGATCGTTCGCTGCCGCGCTCGTTCATCGAAGGGAATCGAATAGTTCGAGAAGAAGGCGTGAACCCCGACCTCATGCCACAGATGCGTGATCGCAAGCGGAAGAAAAAAGAGATAGCGAACCGGCACACGAATGAACCCGGTGCTGCGCATATTGACGACCGTGTCCACCGGGTCGTAGAGCGTCACGAAGGTTCGGTCGCTCGCGGAAGGAAGGATCGGCTTTGCATATGCGTCCGTCAGAGCGTCCGCGATATAGAGCATTTTTTGAATGCCGCCGCGGTACGACACCACGCGTTCGTTCTGAGCCAGAAACTCTTCAAAGCGGCCGACGGTTCGTTGACTGACGCTTCGCTCCGAATAGGTGCACCAATCCTCGATGTCCTCACGCGCCCGGGCCAGGACGGCAAGCCAGGCGGTGATCTCGCGACTGGAGCCGTTGCCGGCTCGGATCTCTTCGATCTTGTTGCTCAGCC
>DASVNL010000500.1:0-4221 GCA_036383875.1 Thermoanaerobaculia bacterium | reverse complement strand
CGCAACTCCTTTTGCATCACGGGAATTGATTCACTCCCCTGGACCCTTTACCATTCGCGTTCTTCGGCCGGAGAGATGGGTGAGTGGCTGAAACCAGCGGTTTGCTAAACCGCCGTAGGGCCTTAAAGCTCTACCGAGGGTTCGAATCCCTCTCTCTCCGCCAGTTCCTTCCTGAGCGCGCCTCCCCAAAATCCCCTGAAAAGGGCCTTGTCTCCTTCCGAAGCTGCCGCAACGGCACGCTTCGTGCTCGACCGTAACCTGCCACTCAAGGCGTATGGAAATGGAGACAACAACCCCGAAGGGAGACTCAGATGGCAACCAGTAAACGCGGTTTTGCATCGATGGATCCGTCCAAGCAGAAGGAAATTGCGAGTAAGGGCGGACGCGCCGCCCATGCGAAGGGCACGGCTCACGAATTCACGTCCGACGAAGCTCGCGTCGCCGGCCGCAAAGGCGGCGAAGCCGTCAGTCGCGATCGCGCCCACATGGCCGCGATCGGTCGCGAAGGCGGACACAGCCGCGGCGCACGTGCTCGCGCGGCATCAACCAACAGCGGAGTCGGCAGCGACATCGCGCAGAGCGGCTCGCAGCCCTACGTTCGCGAGGCGAACGACGATCGCAGCTTCGAGTCGTCGAGCGGCAATCGCTCCGATTGGCAGAGCAACAACACCGGCACGAGCTCGTCGTCGCGCGAAGAGCGCAGTGACAACTCGTCCGACGGTGGACCTTTGTCGAATCGCGACCGGATCTGATCCGATCCCTCTCTCCGCAAGTGCGGGGAGAGGGAGATTCAGGTCCCTTCTTCGAAGTGATCGGCCAGCTCGCTTCCGAGCCATCCGGTCAGCACGCAAAGGAGCACCCCGAGGGCTGACAGCGCAATCGCAAAGCCCTCGGGATGTCCCGGTTCGTCGCGACGCACCAGCCAGCTCGCAGCGAACAGCAACGCGACGATCGCGTTCCCCCCGCCATGCCACGCACCGACGCGACGCGCGCGCGTCTGCTTCGGAATCGTGAGCCAGTCGAGCGTCCCGAAGATCGCCGCGATCACTCCGCCGATCACACCGGCGAGAATCATCCACGACGATGCGAGTCCCAACTGCGGACTCTCGTGCAGCAGATACGCGACGTCGAAGAAGAACGACGTCCCCAGCAGACCGAGGGGAAACACGATCAGGATCTGGTGCAGTGGGTGACCGAGGATGCGGGCGCGGGGCATGGACTACCGTGCAGTGTACTTAATCCTCCCAGGCCAATCGAACCACTTCCGCGAGATGCAGCGTTTTCCGCTGCGTTCCCTGTTCGATCTGCTCCCGGCAACTGAACCCGTTCGCGATGATCAGCGTGTCCGGCGACGCCTCGCGAATCATCGGCAGCAGCACGCGCTCGCCCATCTTCATCGACAGGTCGTAGTGCTTCTCTTCGAATCCGAATGCGCCCGCCATCCCGCAGCAGCCCGAGTCGGGATGCGTGAGGTCGATTCCGAGCTTGCGCAGAATCGCTTCTTCCGCGTCGAAACGCATCACCGCCTTGTGATGACAGTGCGCCTGCACGATCGCCTTGCCGTGCACCGCGGGCAGCTCGACGTTCTCGCGCAGCAGAAACTCGCTGAGCGTCATCGCCGATGATGCGAGCTTCTTCGCGTCGTCATCGTTCGGGAAAAGATTCAGCAGCTCATCGCGAAACACCGACACGCAGCTTGGCTCCAGTCCGATGACCGGCAGACCTTCGTCGAGCGCGGGCTTGAGCACGTCGAGCGTTTCGCGCAGTTGCTGTTTCGCGCGATCGAGAAAACCCCAGTCGTAGAGCGGACGCCCGCAGCAGACGCGCTTCGCGGGAAGCGTCACGTCGTAGCCGAGTTGCTGCAGCACGTCGAGCGCGGCGCTCGCGGTGTCGGGCCGGAAGTGATTGTTGAACGTGTCCGGCCACAGCACGACGCGCCCGCGCGATTCCTTCTGCGTCACGCGCTCCGACTCGAAGCGTTTGTAGAACGTCTGGTGCGCGAAGCGCGGCATCTTCCGTTCCTTCGCGATCTTCGCGAACGGCTTGCCGAGCCACATCATCGCGTTCGCGAGACGCGGCGTGTGTTGCGCGATGCCGGCCCACTTGTGAATGAGCCCCATCGTGTACGCGGCCATCGGACGCATGCGCTTCTCGTAGTAGTGCGACATGAACTCGGCCTTGTACGTGGCCATGTCGACCTGCGTCGGACAGTCGCCCTTGCAGCCTTTGCACGCGATGCAGAGATCGAGCGATTCCTTGACCGCCTCGTTCTCCCACGAGCTCGGAATCGTCTCGCCTTCGAACATCTCGAACAGCAATCGCGCACGGCCGCGCGTCGAGTGTTCTTCCTCGCGCGTGACCTGATAGCTCGGGCACATCGTGCCGCCGTCGAGCCTGCGACACTTTCCGACGCCGACGCAGCGCAGCACCGCGTGATTCATGCGGCCGTGGTCTTCGGCGTACGCGAAGCGCGTCTCGGGATTCCAGGGCTTGTAGTCCGCGCCGAGGCGGAGATTTTCGTCGGGCTCGTAAGGTGCGATCAGCTTCCCCGGATTCATCTTCCAGTCCGGATCCCAGATCGCCTTGAACTCGCGGAACGCCGTCATCAGCTCGGGGCCGAACATCTTTTCGAGCAGCGCTGCGCGGGCCTGACCGTCGCCGTGTTCGCCGGAGAACGAGCCGCCGTACGACGCGACGAGATCCGCGGCGTCGTTGATGAACGCGCGGAACTTCGCGATGCCGGGCGTCGACGTGAGGTCGTAGTTCGTGCGTGTGTGCACGCAGCCGTCGCCGAAGTGACCGTAGAAATCGCCGCCGTATTCGTAGCGCTCGAGCAGCTTGCGCAGGTCGCGCAGATAGCTGCCGAGCTTCGCTGGCGCGACCGCCGCGTCTTCCCACCCTTCCCACATCAGCGGCTTGCCCGGGACATGGCCCGTCGCGCCGAGTCCGGACTCGCGCACGGCCCAGAGGAAACGTGCTTCCTTCGTGTCGTTGTCGAACACACGTGCCTGCGGGATCGACTTCGCGAGGTCGTGCGCTTTCGCCATCGCCTCGTCGAGCGTTTCGCCGCCGAACTCCACGAGCAGCCAGCCGCCGCCCGGAGGCAGCAGCGCGATGCCGTGCGGATTCATCTTCTTGTGCTGCTGATCGCGTACGAGCAGATCGTCGAATCCTTCGAGTCCGATCGGACCGAACGACAGCACGCGCGTGACGTCGTCAGCGGCTTCGTACACGTTCGGATATCCCGCGACGACGAGCGCGCGCGCGGGCGGGCTGTAGACGAGCTTCGTCGTCGCCTCGAGCACGAGCACGCACGTCGACTCGCTGCCGACCAGCGCACGCGCGACGTTGAAGCCGTTCTCGGGCAGCAGCTCGTCGAGGTTGTAGCCGGACACGCGACGCGGAATGCGCGGATACTTTTCGCGAATCAGATTCGCGTACTTGTCGCGCAGCGCTTTGAGATTTGCGTAGATCTCGGCGACGCGGCCGCCGCCGTTGATGATCGACTCGAGCTCGTCGTCGGGCGTCGCGCCGACGCGGAAGCGGAAGCCGTCGTACGTCAGCACTTCGAGCGACTCGATGTTGTCGACGGTCTTGCCCGACATGATCGAGTGCACGCCGCACGAGTTGTTGCCGATCATGCCGCCGAGCGTGCATTGCGCGTGCGTCGCGGGATCGGGGCCGAACGTGAGCGTGTGTTTCTCCGCTTCCCGTCGCAAGTCGTCGAGCACGATGCCTGGCTCGACGCGCGCGAACTTGCCCGCCGGATTCATCTCGACGACGCGATGCATGTACTTCGACATGTCGAGCACGACGGCGACGTTGCAGCACTGGCCGGCGAGACTCGTTCCTGCGCCGCGGCCGAGGATCGGAGCGCCGTGTTTGCGGGCGAGCGTGACCGTCGCGACGACGTCGTCCGCGTCGCGCGGCACGACCACGCCGATCGGCGTCTGGCGGTAGTTCGACGCGTCGGTCGCGTAAAGCGCGCGCGTGCCGTCGTCGAAGCGCACTTCGCCGCGGACTGTGCGTTGCAGTTCCGCGGCGAGTTTGGCGGCGTCGATCGACAGCGTCTGCAGGCGGTCCTGATGCTCGAGGCGCGGCGCGACCGCGCGTTCGCCGTGGGGGAACGGAATCGGATCCCAACGCTGAAACTCGCGACTCACGGCCGCGAGTCTACCGGTTCACGAGCTTCGAGAAGCGCGAGTTTCGTTTGTCCTGGTA
>DASVNL010000499.1:0-6177 GCA_036383875.1 Thermoanaerobaculia bacterium | reverse complement strand
CCGCATCAGGGCAGTCCGCGCGTCACGTTGCGCATCGCGGATCGCATCCTCAGCGTCGCGCCGCGGCCGCCCGTCGCGCCGATCTCCACCGTCCGGTATTTCTCCAACGGCACGAACTACGACGCCGTGTTGACGCTCCCGGAGCATCCGCCCGGTGTGATCGGCTATCGCGTCGAATATCGCCGCAACACGCCGTACGCATCGTGGAACGAATGGAGCACGTGGTTCTCGACGATCGACACCCGCCTGCGTTTGTACGGCCTCTCCGCGCCGACGACGCAGTTGCGACTGCGCGCGATCACCGACTTCGGGATCAGTGTCCCGGTGAACGCGCTGCCGCCATCGGCATCACACACGAAACGCCGGGCGGTGCGGTGAGAACGATGAGGATGAAACTCGTCCTGTCGCTCTTCGTCGCACTCTCCGCATTCGGCTTCGAGTTCCGCGACCCTGTTCCGCTCACGGAAGTCCGCCTCGGGATCGTCCCGGCGCAGCAAAGCAGGCTCGCGTCGAACGGAACGAACCCGTACCTCTTCTGGACCGGCACCGGCGCGTTGCACGTGACGCCGGTGGACGGCGTGCTCCGTCCGGGTCGCGCGATTTTCGAAACGCAATCGGCCGAGTTCGACGTGGTCTGGACCGGCGAGCATTTTCTCGTCGTCGCGCAATCGGGTGGAACGCTGCATGGGTTGCTCCTCGATCGCGACGCGCGTCCCATCGGATCTGACTTCGTGATCGCAACCGAAGCTGCGCGTCCGCGTCTCGCCGTGCGCGGCGACACGGTGCTGCTGCTGCTGCGCGACTATCAGAGCGGAGTTGCGCCGCTGATGGCGCAGGCGCTGACGTTGCGCGGCGAGTTCAAAACGATGCGCGTGCAACTCCTCAGCGAGCCGTACAGCGGAGAGGTCGTCGCCAGCGGCGACGGATTCATCGCGCTCGTCGACGGCCGCGGCGGAATGCGCCGCGCGCTCTTCGACGAGAAAGGAGCGCTGCTCTCCAACGTGCCGCTTCCTGTGCTGCCGTACACGTTCGAGGCGATGGCCACGAACGGCGAGCAAACATTCGTGGCCACGGGCGACTCCAGCAGCACGACGGCGGCGCTTCTCGACCGCAACGGAACCGTGCTCGCCATCTCCTCATCACCAACCCTCGGCTACCGCGACTGCGGCGCGACGTGGACCGGCTCCGACTTCGTCCTGGCCTGCTCATCGCGCGACGCGATGACGATCCAGCACTTCGACTCGACGGCGCGGATCGTTTCCGAGGAGATCGGGCCGAATCGAACGGATGCGTCGTATCGTCCGTCGCTCATTCAACACGCCGCTCGCACGCTGATCGCGTGGCAGCGCGACGTGCAGGGCGTGATCGTCACGCCGATCCCGCTCGACACCGCGCCGCCACTGGCCACGTCGTACGGCGCACCAACCCAGTCGCTGTTTGGCATCGCGACGTCGAATGACGCGCTGCTCGTTTCCTGGCTCGAAGTTCTCGACGGCGTACAGTCGATCCGCATCGGTCTGCGCGATCGCGCCGGCGCGTGGAACGAGCGAAAGCTCTGGTCGGGATCTGCGTTGTATCCGTGGGCGCACGCCGCGAGCGACGGAACGAACTTCGTCGTCGCCGTGTGGGATCCGAACCAGCAGGCGTCGATCGCGTATTTTCTCGACGCCCACGGCGAGCTGCGCGCGAACACCACCACGATTCCGTTTCGTGTGACCTCGATCGTCTGGGACGGCCAACGCTACGTGGTCGCGGGCGATGCGATTCTCAACTCGCGCATTCTGGCCGCGCGTCTCGAAATCACCGGTGAGCTCTCCGCGCCCGTCACGATTTTCGAGAAGCCGAGCACTGTGTTCCGCGAAGCGGCGTATCCGAAACTCGCGTTCGATGGGAACGGCTTTCTGATGACGTGGCTCACGCTGCAGGGCATTCGCGCCGCGCGACTCTCGCCCCAGCTCACGCGACTCGACCCGACGAATTTTGATCTCGGACCATACGAAGGCTCTGCGGCGGTCGCGTGGAACGGGACCGTGTACGTCACGATGGTCTCGGACTGGGAAGAGGTCCACGTCGCGACGATCACGCGCGAAGGCAGGATGAGCGAAGAAGAATCGATCGCAGACGTCGAGATCGCGCGCGACATGCATCTGCTCTCCCTCGGCGACGGCCGCGTCGCCGCGACGTGGTGGGATTCGGACGCGCCGCATCCGGTCGTGATTCTCGATCGCAACGGCAATGTCGAAGAGCGTCTGCAACTCGATCGCAACGCAGACAGCGACGCGCGACTCGCGCGTCTGGACGGCCGTCTCCTGCTCGTTTCATCGCGGCAGTTGCAGGACGCGCCGTACTACGGCAGCGAGCGCCTGACGGTGCACGTCGAGGGCTCGAACGCGCCGCCCTCGCCGAAACGGCGCAGCGCGCGCTAGGCACGTTATCCTTGCCGTACACGTGAGATGCATTCCCGGGGACCGCATCGGTCCATACGAGATCCTCGGCCACCTCGGCGCAGGCGGGATGGGCGAGGTCTATCGCGCGCGCGACGAGAAGCTCGGCCGCGAGATCGCGCTGAAGATCCTGCCGCCCGATCTTGCGGCCAGCTCCGAAGCCATGCGGCGGTTCGAGCAGGAAGCGCGGGCGGCGTCGGCGCTCAATCATCCGAACATCGTCACGATCTACGAGATCGGTGAGGCGGACCGCGTCGCGTTCATCGCGATGGAGCTCGTCGAAGGGCAGGACTTGCGCGCGCTCGCGACGCAGGAACCGCTCTCGCTGAAAACCGCGATGCGCATCGCCACGAAGATCGCGGACGGACTCGCCGCCGCGCACGATCGCGGCATCGTGCATCGCGATCTCAAGCCGGACAACGTGATGATCACGCCGGACGGGTTCGTGAAGATCCTCGACTTCGGACTGGCGAAGCAACTGCGCAGCATCACGTCCGAGGAGACGACCATTCCTCATACGACGCCGGGTGCGGTGTTCGGCACCGTCGGATACATGTCGCCGGAGCAGGCCACGGGTCGCGAGATGGACTATCGCGCGGACCAGTTCTCGTTCGGCGTGCTGCTGTACGAAATGCTGACGCGCATGCGTCCCTTCGATCGCGATTCGAAGCCGGAGACGATGACCGCGATCATTCGCGACGAAGTGCGTCCGCCGTCTTCGATCAACGAAGCCGTCGCACACGACCTCGATCGCATCGTCGCGCGCTGCCTCGCGAAAGATCCGCGCGGACGCTACGCATCGACGCGCGATCTCGCGCGCGATTTGCGCGAGATTCGCGACGGCTTCACGCACGGCTCCGCGCGCATTCACTCGGACTCGATCTGGACGCGGCCGCAGCGCCGCAAGCGCTGGCTGTACTCGCTCGGCGGCGCGGCGCTGGTCGCGATCACGACAATCGGCATGGTGATGTGGAATCGCCGTCCGACGCCGACCCGGCACATCGCCTCGATTGCCGTGATGCCGTTTCGCGATTTGAGCGGGACATCCGAAGGGCGCGTGCTCGCGGATGGAATCTCGGAGATGGTCGCGTCGCGATTGTCGGAGACGCGCGAGTTGCGCATCGCCGCACCGTTCGACGGCGCGCCATTGAACGACGCGCTCGACATTCGCGACGTCGCGAAACGTCGCGGCGTCGATGCCGTCGTGCGCGGCAGCGTGCAGCGTGAGCGCGGCGATGTGCGCGTCACGTACGCGCTCGTCGATGCGGCGAGCGGCAACACCATCGAGTCGACCAGTGCGACGCGCGCGGCGACGGAGCTCTTCGCGCTCGAAGACGTGATCGCGGAAGACTTGCTGCGCGCCCTCGGACGTACAGCACCCGCGCGCACGACTGTCGCATCCGCCGTCCTCGGCGCCGATGATCAGCGTCGCTACATCGAAGCCGTCGGATTGCTACGCGGTGCGCGCGACGAACAGTCCGTCGATCGCGCGATCGCGTCGCTCGAATCGATTCTGCGCAACGCGCGCGAGTCGGGACAGGTCAACGCGTTGCTTGCGCGCGCGTTGTTGCACAAAGCGTCGTTGACGCGCAGGCCCGCGCTCATCGAACAGGCGACCGTGTACGCGGCGCGCGGCGTCGCACTGAACGCGAACGATCCCGAGAGTCACGTCACCCTCGGACGTTTGCACAACGCGTCGGGTCGGTACAAAGAAGCGATGGGCTCGTTCGAACGCGCGTTGTCGCTGCGTCCCGACGACGTCGACGCGACCGTCGGACTCGGCGAGGCGTACAGCGGCAACGGTCGCGCGGCCGATGCGGATCGCATGTTCCGCCAGGCCATCGCGAAGCATCCCGACAATCACGGCGCGTTCATGGAGTACGGCGCGTTCTGTTACGAGCAGGGGCGATATTCGGACGCGGTGCAGCACTTCAAACGCGCGACGGAGCTCGTACCCGGCTTCTCGCACGCGTTCTCGAACCTCGGCGGCGCATTGCAAGCCGCGGGACGTTACGACGAAGCAGAAGGCGCGTTTCAGAAGTCACTCGCGATTCGTCCGACGTCCGCGGGGTGGTCGAATCTCGGGACGCTGCAGTTCTCGCGCGGACGGTATGCCGAAGCGGTGAAGTCGTTCGAGAAGGCGACGCAACTCGCGCCGACCGATTTTGTGATGTGGGCCAACCTCGGCGATGCCTGCCGCTGGGCGCCCGGCATGCGCGCGCAATCGGTGCAAGCATTCGAGCGTGCGATCGATACGGCGCGCGTTTCCTTGCAGCTCAATCCCAACGACGCGTACACGCGCTCCGTCCTTGCGATCTCGCTTGCGAAATCCGGCCGGACCGCGGAGGCGCACGAAGAGATTCAGCGCGCGCTGCAACTCGATCCGACCAGTCGTCCCGTGCTCTACAAAGCCGCGGTCATCGCGGTCATTCGCGGTGCGAACGACACCGCGATGTCGTGGATCGAACGTGCCATTGCTGCCGGGTATCCGGCGTCCGAGCTCGATGGCGATCCGGAACTTGCCGCAATTCGCGACTTGCCGTCCTTCAGGACAGCCGTAAAATCGCACTCATAATCAACAGGGAGGAAGCCTCATGTTCGAGATCCGTCGCTTGCCCCGGGTCGTTGCTCTCCTCGTGTCTTCATTGCTGGTGCTGACCTGCGAGTCGCGCAATGCCGCCACGGGCGGTGGTCCGTCCGCGGTCGCGCCGTCGCGTGCGTCCAATCCGTGCAGCGGAGGGAAAGGGCACGCCAGTCCCAACAAGCCGGTCGTCTGCGTCGACGATCGCACGACGTCGCTCAGCGTGCATCCCGATCCGGTGATCGTGCACGACGTCTCCGCGTCCGATCGGAATCCGGTCATGATTCAGTGGATGACCGTCACCGGCGGCAACGTGCGCGTCGTGATGCGCGAAGGCTGCACGACGGACATGAAATGCACGGGCGGCAAATGCACGGCGAAGACGATTCCGCACAAAGCCGCGGAAACGGGCGAGCGCCGCTGCAAGTACGACATCATCACGGATCGCGCGACGCTCGATCCCGACACGGTGATCGTGAAGTGCTGCACCGTCCCCGAACCCACGCCGTGATTTTCGCGATGCCGCGACGATTCACCGTCGTCGCGGCATCCGCACTTTCTTCGCACCGCACAACAGCGCGTGACGCTCCAGCGTCGCGGCGACATCGACGTCTTCGAATCCGTCTTCCATCCAGATCTTGCGCACGATGAGCGTCCCGCGCTCGATGCGTGCGTCGATGCGCCCGATGAGCCGGTCGCGCTGCAGGAGCGGACAGACGTACCAGCCCCATCGCCGCTGGCGTTCGGGTTTGTAGACTTCCCACACGTAATCGAACTCGAACGCGTGACGCACGAGGTCGCGGTCCCATAAGAGCGGATCGAGCGGCCCGAGGATGCGGATGCGGTCGTCGTATTGCGCGCGGCGTTGTTTGAGGAATGAGGGCTTCGCGAGATAGCGGCGCGCGGAGTCTTCGAGTTGCACTTCGACGAGCGCGCCCTCGTTGATGAGGTCATCGACAAGCGATGATGTGCGCACGCTGCTGAGCATGGACCACATCGCGCCGCTCGCGCGCGTCAGCAACCCCGCGGCTTCGACACGTTCGAGCAACGCCCAACGCGCGAAGTCGCCGATTGCGACGCCGGGATCGCCGAGGGCGCGTTCGGGGACGTCGTAGACCTTCTCGCGGGATTCTGTGCGTCCCGCGACCACGA
>DASVNL010000498.1:0-1992 GCA_036383875.1 Thermoanaerobaculia bacterium | reverse complement strand
GAAGAGCTGATCAATCTCTACAACGACGCGTACAAGTCGATCGTCGGCGGCAAACATCCGTGGGCCCTCGGCGAACCCGCATCGTCGGTGTGGCGCGAGATCTGGGACCAGGTCGGACCACGCGCGGCGTCCGCGATGTTGTCGAACGAAGGGACGTACGACGAGGCGCTGCTGCTCATCATGGAGCGCCACGGCTACGCCGAAGAGACGTATTACACGTTCTCGTACAGCCCCGTGCCGAACGATCAGGGCGGCACCGGCGGCATCATCTGCGCGAACACGGACGACACGCAGCGCATCATCGGCGAGCGTCAGCTCGCCCTGCTGCGCGAGCTCGCCGCGCGCGCATCCGACGCACGCACCGTCGATGACGCGTGCGCGCGCAGTTCCGAAGGCCTCAGCGCGAATCCGAGCGATCTGCCGTTCGCGATGATCTACCTCGCCGACCGCGAGACGTCGCAGGCGACGCTCGCTGGTACGACCGGCATCGACCCATCGCATCCCGCCGCGCCGGCCACGATGTCGCTGCACGGCGATGCGATGTGGCCAGTCGCGGAAGCGCTCGCGACGCAGGAGGCCGTCCTGATCGAAGACCTCGGCGCGAAGTTCGGCGACTTGCCGACCGGCGCGTGGGAACGTCCGCCGCATCAGGCCGTCGCCGTGCCGATCGCGCCGTCGGGGATGAGCGGCCGCGCGGGCGTGCTGATCGTCGGACTGAATCCGTATCGCATTTACGACGCGAGCTACAGCCGCTTCGTCGAGCTGATCGCGTCGCAGCTCGCGGCGTCGATCGGCAACGCGCAGGCGTACGAAGACGAGCGCAGTCGCGCCGAAGCGCTGGCGCAGCTCGATCGTGCGAAGACCGCGTTCTTCTCGAACGTCAGTCACGAGTTCCGGACGCCGCTGACCCTCATGCTCGGGCCGCTCGAAGACGTGCTCGTGAAGACGGACGATCAACTCGACGCCGAGAATCGCGACTTGCTGACCGTCGTGCATCGCAACGGCCAGCGCCTGCTGAAACTCGTCAACACGCTACTCGAGTTCTCGCGCATCGAAGCGGGCCGCGTGCAGGCCGTGTACGAGCCGACGGAGCTCGGCGCGTACACCGCGGAGCTCGCGAGCATCTTCCGCGCGGCGATCGAGAAAGCCGGCATGCGTCTCGTCATCGACACGCCGGCCGTCGGCGAGCCGGTGTTCGTCGATCGCGACATGTGGGAGAAGATCGTTCTCAACCTCGTCTCGAATGCGTTCAAGTACACGCTCGACGGCGAGATCGCGGTGTCGTTGCAGCGCGAGGACCGCCACGCCGTACTCACCGTGCGCGACACCGGCACGGGCATCCCCGAGGATGAACTGCCGAAACTCTTCAATCGCTTTCATCGCGTGGAAGGCGCGCGCGGACGCACGCACGAAGGCACAGGCATCGGCCTCGCGCTCGTGCAGGAGCTCGCGCGTCTGCACGGCGGCGTCGTGTCCGTCGAGAGCGAAGTCGGCAAAGGCAGCGCGTTCCACGTCACGATTCCCCTCGGCGTCGCGCATCTCCCGGCCGATCGCATCGGCGGCGTGAAGGCGCTCGCATCGACGAATGTCGTCGCGCGCGCGTACGTCGACGAGGCGATGCGCTGGCTGCCCGACGCATCGACTGACGCGACGCCGCAGGTCGAGGTCCCGACGTACGGTGTGACGTCGCGCGAAACGACGCGACGCAAAATCATCCTCGCGGACGACAACGCGGACATGCGCGACTACGTGCGCCGGCTGTTGTCGTCCACGTACGACGTCATCGCGGTGGGCGACGGCGCGGAAGCGCTGCGCGAGGCGATCGCGGAGAAGCCTGACCTCGTGCTGACGGACGTGATGATGCCGGTGCTCGACGGATTCGGATTGCTGCGCGAGCTGCGCGCGAATCCGGAGACGTCGTCGATCCCGGTGCTGATGCTCTCCGCGCGCGCCGGCGAAGAAGCACGCGTCGAAGGTCTCGAAGCGGGAGCG
>DASVNL010000497.1:0-3019 GCA_036383875.1 Thermoanaerobaculia bacterium | reverse complement strand
TTCGCCGAGGATTCGAAGCGCGATCCGAACCCGCACCCGTTCATCAAGTACTGGCGCTACACGCACCCGCCGATCGGCGAGCGCATCCCCTTCGCCCTGTCGTACAAGCCGTGGGAGAAGGGCGAGCCGAATCAGATGTACAAGAAATGATGCACTGAGAGTCAACCGAGCTTAGGCTCGGATGACATGAACAACGAGAACTCTCCGGGCGGAAATGACGCTTCGCGTCCCTCTCACCACCTGACCGGCGACACAGAGCTCAAGGAGCCGTGCTCGCCGGACGTGAGAGAGATGAGCGTGACGATTTCCTGGCTCGAGCCTCGTGCAACGCACGCACGCCTAAACGTGAGACGCGTGACGTGGATGATCGTCGCGCTGCTCATCGCGGCAGTGGCGATCCTCGCCGGGGCACACATGCTGCGGCCGCGAACGCGCATCGAGCAACTCGTCGCAGCCGGTCGCGATGCACGCGCGCGTGAAATCGAGGCACGTCTCAGCGGCGGCTTCGCCTGGGCGCCGTATCGCAAGGGCACCGTGAAGACGATGAACGAGCGGTTCTCGCGAACGGCGTCTTCGATTCTGGAGAGCGCATCGGCGCAACGCTTGGCGGATGACAAACGGGCCGCCGCGCTCGCGTACATGGTGCTCAATCACGCGGGCGAAGCGGTAAGTCTCCTCGACACATCCGGACCGCCCGCGGACTCTGCAACCTGGAACGATCTCGCGGCGGCGCACTACGACGTCGCGGTCACCGCGAACGATCCGCGCAGTCTCGCCCGATCGCTGGCCGCGTGCGATGCCGCGCTGCGCATCGATCCGTGGATGCCCGAGGCGTTGTTCAATCGCGCGCTCATCCTCGAGCGCTATGCATTGCGCGATCAGTCGCGCGAGGCGTGGCGGCGCTATCTCGCGGTGGATACACAAAGCGGCTGGGCGAATGAAGCGAGAGAGCATGTTCGCCTGCTCGCACCAGAGCCGCCGTTTGCACGGGTTCTCGAAACGAACTACCCGGAATTGCAATCCGCTCCCGCCGCCGCGGCATTCGTGCGCGCGCATCGGCAGGATGCGCGACGGTGGGGCGAGACGCGCATCCTCCGGTGGTGGGGCGAAGCGGAGGTCGCGGGAAATCGCGCCGAGGCCGAGAAGCATCTCGCCGTTGCGCGCGCCCTCGGACACGCGCTGTCCGACGATCGCGGGGATCAGATGTTACGCGAGGCGGTGGCGGCAATCGAGCGCGCCGATTCGCGGACGCGGCGAGCTCTCGCTTTTGGGCATGTCGCATTCAGCGATGCACAACTCTTCTACAGAGACAACAAAGCGGCGCGCGCACACGTGCTGTTCGAAGAAGCCGCTATGAATCTCGAGCGCGGGCGAAGTCCGGTCGCGCTGCTGGCGCGCTACTTCGCCGCGAATTCAGCGTACGACGGCGGTCGCGTCATCGAAGCACGCGCTGCGCTCGAGCAATTGCTCGCAACTGCGCCGCCAAACTTCCCGGCGCACCGCGCACAGTTGCAATGGCAGCTCGGTCTGTATAACTCGCTCGACGGACGATGGGGAGTCGGGCTGGCGATGCTCGATGAAGCGGCGCGCGGATTCGAGCGGCTCGGCGAATCGAATCTGGCGGCAGCGATGCGTGCGTTGCGCGCGGAGTTTTTCGACCAGATTGGCGACACGAAGAGTGCGTGGCGCGAGCGGACGATGGCGCTGCCCGAGCTCGGACGGCAGCGCAATCAGCGGTTGCTGCTGGCCATTGCTTCGCTGACTCAAGCGGCGATGGCCGAGGGCCGATGGGATGAGGCGGAATCGTTCCTGAAGCTCGAGCTCGATCTCTGCAAAACCGAAGGCACGCCGTTGCGTCGCGTGCAGATGTTCCTCTCGCGCTCGCAACTGCGTGCGCGAGCCGGCGATATCGAGCGAGCACGCAACGACCTCGCGGCCGCGCGTCGCGAGATCGCGGAGCTCAACGATCCGCCGCTCTCGTCGCTGATGGAAGACGAAGCGTTGGTTGTCGAGGCTGCGCTTTCCGCGCCGCGCGATGCGATCGCGACGCTCACCAAGGCGATCGACTCTTTTCAGCCGCGTGGACGGCGCGTGTTTCTGCCGCAGGTTCTCCTGCGGCGTGGTCGCGCGTATCTGGCTGAGGGTGATCGCACGCGCGCGGCCGCCGATTTCGAGGCCGGCATCGCGGAGCTGGAATCGGGGCGGGAATCGCTGCCGCGAGGAGAGATGCGCTGGGGTGTGTTCGGTGCGGTGGAGGATCTCTTCGATGCTGCAATTGCGCTCGCAGTCGACGATCGTGATCCGGAGCGCGCGTTTGCTTATGCCGAGCGTGCGCGAGCGCGCGATCTTCGCGATGCGTTGACGACGCCGGAGCCCGCATCGTCGTTCGTGCGTCCGCGTTTGCCGGACGACACCGTCATCATCGAATACGTCGCACTCGCGGATCGCCTCCTGATCTTTGTCGTCGAGGGAAGCGATGTGCAGGTGATCGCGCATCCAATCGCGCGTGAGGCACTCGTCGATGTCGTGGCCGGCTTCTCGCGCGACGTCAACGCCGATGATCGTCGTGCCGCGCAGAGCAGCTCGCGCAGGTTGCATCAACTGCTCATCGAGCCGATCGCCGCGCGGATTGCATCGCGTAAACGGCTCGTGCTGGTGCCGGACAATGTGTTGAGCACGGTCGCGTTCTCAGCATTGCGCGACGCACGCGGCGTGTTTCTCATCGAGAGCCACGAGCTCGTGACGAACGCCAGCGCGGCGGTCTACTTCGCGCTGACCGAGCGGCACGTGGAAGGGAGCGAGCCGCGTCTGCTCGTGGTCAGCAGTCCGACGCGTCCCGACGACGACACTGCGCCACTAGTACGCGCGATGCGCGAAGGTGAATCGATAGCGCGCTTTTATCGCGACCTCACCGTTCTTTCTGCAGACGACGCGACTGTCGATGCGTTTGTGCGCAATGCACCACTGGCGACGGTCATCCATTTCGCGGGCCACGCCATTGCCGCCGGCGGACGCGATA
>DASVNL010000496.1:0-1761 GCA_036383875.1 Thermoanaerobaculia bacterium | reverse complement strand
CGTGCCCGGCGTGTCGACGAGCGTGATGTTGCGCAGAAACTCGATCGGATAGAACTGCTCGAGCACGTAATCCGTGACGCGCTTCTGCGACGCCTGTTCGCCGTAGCGCAGCACCGAGATCACATCGTCGACGGGAATCGGTCCTTCGGTGCGCAGCTTGTCGCCGAACAGCGCGTTGATCAGGGACGACTTGCCCGCGTTGAACTCGCCGACGATCACGATCGTGAACAGATCTTCGAGCGTGGCGATCAGCTCGTCGACGCGGCGGCGTTCGTCGGCTTGCTCGCGATCGAGCGTTTCGCGGAGCTCGACCAGCAAGCGTTCTTCGCGTCGCAGGAGCGCCTGCACGTTCGCGTCGACGACCGAATCAAAAATACCCGCCATGGCCGGAAGTCTATCCTCGCGGCACGCGGACGACGAGCGATCGCGGCACGCTGGTGATCGTGAGCGGCGTCGGAAGCTCGAACAATTCGCCGTCGACGCCGACCTTCACCTGCGATCGCGACATGTCGATGCGCATGCGTGTCGTGCGGAACGATCGGTATCCGGGAATCGTGCGCACGCGCCCCGCGAGATAGCGTGCGGCGTAGCGGGTGAGCTTCCAGCGCGAAGCGTGTGGGAGCCAATACACCGAGAGACTCCCCTCTTCGAGCGTCGTGCGCGGCGCCTCGATGCCGACGCGTTCCAGCTCGTAGCGATTGTTCGACACCATGAACACATGCGTGCGAATCAGCTCGCGGCGATGCGCGGTCTCGACCGTCACGGTGACATGCGGAAAGCGGCGCAGCGTCGTGTAGAACGCGTAGAGCCGCGCCTTCCAGCGCGGGTAATCGCGGCCGTGTTCTTCGCGACGCGCGACGACTTCGGGATAGAGGCCGATCGACACGTTGTTCGCGAAGAAGCGCTCGTTGATGCGCGCCGTGTCGACTTCGCGCGTCGTGCCGTTCAGCGCGACTTCGAGCGCCTCCTGCGGATCGAGCGGGATGCCGGCGTCTTTCGCGAAATGGTTGTACGTGCCGAGCGGAATCACGCCCAGCGTGGCTTCGCTGTTCACGAGCGGCTGCAGCACGTGATGCACGGTCCCGTCACCGCCCGCGGCGATGAAGAGCCGCACGCCGCGTGCGAGGCGGTCGCGGATTTCCGCGCCGCAGTCGATGCCGCTGGCAATGTCGAGCACCTCGAGACCGCGCGCGCGTGCGCTCTCGGCGAACGCTTCAGTTGCGTCGGCGCCGAGGACTCCGGAGTTACGGTTCAGGAAAAGCGTTCCAGTCATTCGTAAGGACAACTTCGGCGGGGGCAATAACAGCCTCGACCGGGGCGTTTTCCACGCCGCCGATGAAAAGACTCGCGTCCGCCACCGTCCTTCTACTGCAATTTCTTGCCCTGCCTTTGTTCGCGCAGGCGAATCCCACCGCTCCTGCGGCCGAATGCACGCTGTGCGTCGGCGTTTTCGGCGGTGATGGTGCCGTCGCGCCCGCTCTCGTGCGACTCGATGAACAGACGTATCCGACGTACGTTCCTGCGAACGCTGCGAAGGTGTCGGTGATCGTTGCGTACAGCGCGGCAGACATCGCCGAGGTCGAGCAGAAGACGCAGTCGATCATCGAGTGGGCAAAGAAAGTCGGACCGTTCGATTCCATCGGCGTGAGCTTCGACAACAGCGATCGTGCGCTCGTCGCGTATGCGATCAAGCGACTCGCCGTGACCGCGCAAGGTCAGGGCGTCGCGAAACGCATTCTGTTTGATGGTGGCGCGCTCGCC
>DASVNL010000495.1:0-15546 GCA_036383875.1 Thermoanaerobaculia bacterium | reverse complement strand
TCGGGGTGGATGCCGAACGTGACGCCGCGATCGAGTGCGTTTCGGAGATGGCGCCAGTCGACGTCGAGTCGGTTCGGATTGCCGTTGATCTCGATCATCACGCCGCGCTCCGCGGCTTTGTCGAAGATGCGGTCGTACTCGACGCTGTAGCCGTCGCGCGCGAGGAGCTTGCGGCCGGTGAGATGGCCGAGGAACGTGACGTGCGGGTCGTCGAGCGCGCGGAGAATGCGCTCGGTCATCTGGCCGCGATCCATCGTGAACTGCGAATGCACGGACGCGATCACGAAGTCGAACTTCTTGAGGATCTTCGCGCCGTAGTCCATCGTTCCGTCGGGGAGGATGTCCGCTTCCGTGCCGCGAAACACGCGCATCGGCGCGACGGCTTTCTCGTCGCGCGTGATCTCCGCGTGCTGCAGCTTCAGCTTCTCTTCACTCAGTCCGCCCGCGTAGTACGCGACCTTCGAGTGATCCGAAATCCCGACGTACTCCCAGCCGCGATCGCGAGCGGCGCTGAGCATCTCGAGCATCGTGTTGCGGCCGTCGGAAAACGTTGTGTGCACGTGAAACGTGCCGCGAATGTCTTCGTGTGAAACGAGCCGCGGGCGCTTCTTCAGTTTCAGATCGTCGCCGGACTCGCGACGTTCCGGCTCGACGAAAACGTAGCCCGCTTTCTCGAACGCGTCCTTCTCCGTCTTCGCCTTCGCGATCTTTCCGAACTCGTCGATGAACGCGGCGTTGCCTGTCGTGCGGAGCAACGTCGAGCCGAACTCCGCGGGCGTCGCGAAGTGAAAGTAGACGTCCATCTCACCGCGCGCGACGCCCTTCCACGTGTCGTCGTCGAGCTGTTCGAGATTCGCGACGAGATCGCGCAGCAACTCCGCGACGCGCGCCGGCTTCTTCGTCGAGATGACGACGTTCACGTTGCGAATCACTTCGAGGCGGCGTCGCACGCTGCCCGACACTTCCGCATCTTCGACTTCGTCGAACGCGGCAAGCCGCTCGCGCAGCAACTCGCCGACTTCCAATCCGACGGGCAGCAGGAACTGCGACTCGCGCATGCGCGCGAACGCGATGCCTTTGAGGATCTGCTCCGCCGTCTTCGCGCCGAATCCCTTCAGCGATGCGATGCTGCCGTTGCGCGCCGCTTCTTCGAGTTGATCGAGCGAGCCGATGCCGAGCTCCGCGTGCAGCTGTCCGATCTTCTTCAGGCCGAGCTTCGGCACGCGCAGCAGATCGAAGATGCCGCGCGGATACTGCGCGCGCAGCTCTTCGAGATATTCGGCTGTGCCGGTGCGGAGGATCTCTTCGATCACCTGGCCGGTCGCTTTGCCGATGCCGGCGACGCCGGTGAGGCCGCCGCCTTGCGCGATCGTCGCGATGTCGCCTTCGATGGTTTCCACGGCGCGCGCGGCCTTCTCGAATGCGCGGGCTTTGAACGGATTCGGATCACTGAGCTCGATGTAATGCGAGATCTCATCGAGCATGCGGGCAATGGTGAATTTGTCGGTCATGTTCGGCAGTCGCTCTCTATATCATGCGCGCCGATGCAACCTGCTGACCGCCTCGTCGTCGCTCTCGATGTTTCGGATCGCGATGCGATCCTGCACCTCGCCGACTCGCTCGTGGGCGTCGCCGGTGTGTACAAGATCGGGCTGCAGGCGTTCATCGCGAACGGTCCGTCGATCGTGCGCGAGCTCGTCTCGCGCGACGCGCGCGTGTTCCTCGATCTGAAGATTCACGACATTCCAAACACCGCGCAGCACGCCGTCGCCGAAGCCGCCGCGCTCGGCGCATCGATCGCGACGGTTCACACCGCTGGCGGCGAAGCGATGCTCCGCGCCTGCGCCCACGACTCGCTCCTCGTCCTCGGCGTCACGATTCTCACCAGCCTCGACGACGCGGAGCTCGCGTGCATCGGCTTCAGCGGCTCGGCGATGCACAACGCCGTGCGACTCGCGCAGCTCGCGCAGCGTTGCGGCCTGCGCGGCGTCGTCGCGTCGCCGCACGAGATCCTTGCGATTCGCGAGGCGTGTGGTGAAGGCTTCGTGATCCTCACGCCCGGCATTCGCCCTGCGGGCGCGGCGGCTGGCGATCAGCGTCGCACGATGACGCCGCGCGAAGCGGTGCTTGCGGGCGCGGACTACGTCGTCATCGGACGGCCGATCACTGGTGCGCAGGATCCGCGTCACGCGGCGCTGCGCATCGTCGGCGAGATGGCGATCTGAACGAAAACGGCGAGCCTTGCGGCTCGCCGTTGATGTCGATCGTTGGAGTGTCGGACTACGAACCGACGGCGCGACGGCGCGGCACGATGCAGTTACCGCCCGGGCCGGGGAAGAAGAGGCGCTTCATCGCGAACTGGCGGCGATTGCCGAGGATGTCGGTGCCGATCGCGCGGAGCTGATACTCGCCGCGCGCGGTGTTGTCGAGATTCACGTTGATGCGGAAGTTGCGCACCGGCGTGGTCGACGAGACGTTGTCGCGCTGCGTGCCGAGTGTGGCGGCGCCGAGGGGCGTGTTGCCGAGGAAGATCTCGACGTTGACGATCTTCTGCGTGCCGGTGACCCAGCCGTGGATCTCCGCGCCGTTGCAGGTCAGGTAGAACGGGCTCTCGAGCTCGATGCGGCCCGTGACGTTGCCGCACGCGCCGTAACTCTGCAGGCCTGTCTCTTCGCCGATGACGTAGACGAACGGACCGACGACGACCGGATTGTGCTTGCGCTCTTCGTCGGAGAGCATCGTCACGTCTTCGTAGATGCGCTCGACCTGACCTTCGTACTGCTGAACGGTGTAGTCGAACACGTCGAACGCGATCGTGCGTGCGGCCTTGAGCGTTTGCGGATCGACTTCGTCGATCATCGTGATCAGACGGCCGGTCGTGTCATCCCAGTACGCATTGCGATTGAAGCGGATGCCGTTGCTGCGCTCGATGGTCAGGTAGTACGGCAGCACGAGCAGCTTCGTGCGCAGGAGGAACGGGGCCATGCCTGGACGAACCTGGAAGCTGTCGATCGAGCCGTCGCGGCCGACGGCGACATAGTCGCCGCCGTTGCTCACCAGCCACTGGCCGGGGAACGGTGTGTTGAAGATGCGCACCGGCACCGCGATGTTCGTGAGGTCGAACGCGTTGAGCGACGCTTCCGAAACCGCGATGAGATATCCGAAGTTGAAGGCGATGTCGTTCCAGCCGCGATAGAGCGAGGTGGCCGTCGACGGGATCGTCGAGCGGAACACCGGCGACGCGAGGTTGGTGATGTCGAAGATGTCGATGCGATTCGCGCAGTACGCGGTGCCGTCGGGATAGCACGGCATATCGGTCGACGGGTAGAGGCCGGCGAGGCGATTCGCGTTCACGGCCAGACGGCGATAGTGCAGGCCGGCGGTGCGCGAGACGAGCGTCGGAGCGGTGCCGCCCGTGCGCGTGTTGCGAAGGTCGAAGATTTCGAGGCCGGCTTCGCTGCTGAGGAACAGGTAGCCGTCGCTGAACGCCGCGCCGCCTTCCGTTTCACGCGCCGCCATCGAGGCGACGTAGTCCTCGCGTGCGACCTGCAGATTGCCGACGTCGTTCGTGCTGTAGGTCGTCAGCACGTTGCCGCGCAGGACGTAAACGAGCGAGCCGGAACGGAACACGCCCCGCGGCGAAAGCTCGTAGTCCGTGACTCCCGGTGTCGAGTCGACCAGCGACAACGGGCACTCCGCGATGAAGTGATCGGCGAAGCCGGAGGAAGCGGTGAGAAGTACGACTACGACGAGAGCGATCCGTGACCAAACGCGCATACAAGCCTCCCGAAAACACACCCATGACGCCCGGCACCCGGCGCGAACGTCTCACGAATACGCGGTTGTCCGCGCATTGCAGATAGCGCGACCCCCGCCCAAAAAGAGCTGAATCGAGTTCGTCTAGGGGCTAAGTGTGTAGCAACTCAGCAGTTTTTTGCAACTGGCCGCGAAATTTCGCGCGCTCTGCACATGCAATTCGTGCAGCGCATCAGTTGGGAAATCGGGGTCGTGTATCATGCATGCAGCCGGAAGACAAATATGCTCGACGGTCACGTACTGGTACTCAACCGACTGTTCCAGGCCGTGCAGATCACGTCGGTGCGACGCGCTCTGACGCTTCTGTACAAGGGACAGGTTCGCGCGGTCGATTCCGAATACCGCACCTACGACTTCGAGAACTGGATGGACATCCCGATGCAGCCGGACGATCACTACGTGGTCACGCCGAGCCGCAACATCCAGATCCCTCACGTGGTGCAACTCCTGGCCTTCGACCGCCTGCCGCGTCAGGAAGTGAAGTTCTCGCGCGGCAACATCTATCTGCGCGATCAGAACCGCTGCCAGTACTGCGGCAAGAAGTTTCCCTCGTCCGAGCTCTCGCTCGATCACGTCATCCCCATCTCCCGCGGCGGCAAGTCGACGTGGGAAAACGTCGTCTGCGCCTGCCTCCCCTGCAACGTGCGCAAGGGCAACAAGCTCCTCTCGGAGTGCGAAATGCGCCTGCGCCGCCTGCCCGTCCGTCCGAAATGGCACCCCCTCCATCGCCTTCAGGGAAGAACCTACCCCGCGATCTGGCGGAACTTCCTCGATGAGGCGTACTGGAATGTGGAGCTGAGGCCGGAGTAGTTCGCGGTGGATGGTTGATCGTGGATGGGAGCGAAAAGCTCCATTTTGACGACCCCATCAGCCATCAATCATCAACCACTAACCCCACACTTGGGCCGCTTCTTGCTATCGCCTCATCCGTGCAACAAATAACGGAGTGGCAGCGATGACGTTGGTGAACTCTCTCTGCGCGGAGATCAGTGTTTTTCAAGGGGTGGGTGAGTCGACTGGGGTGTTCGTCGAGCGCAGCGCGATTCGGGGCAAGAAGGGATTGTGCAAGAGCATGCGCGATCTGGCCATCAAGTCGCGAGTTCTCGGCGACGGGTACTACTACATCCCGGCGGACTTGTGGCCCAAGGCGAAGGAGCCGATCGTCGTGCACAAGCACGATTGGACGGTCATCAGTTCGATTCCCCGCACTGTGCGCGTTCCGAAGAAACGCGCCGAGGCCAAGTAACTCAGCAGTGGTATACGGCGTGCAGTCCGGCTGATCCGACGAAGACCAGCAAGGAGTCACAGAATGAAACGGTTTCTCATCGCAATGATCATCGCCGCAATGGCGGTCCCGGTCCTTGCGCAGAATGAAGAAGGCGGACCGGTTTCCCCGGCTCTCGCAAACAATCCCAAAGGCTACACGGCGGCATTCGTGCTCGAGCCTTCGACCGGCCGCGTGCTGTTCGAAGACAACGCCGACAAGCCCCTGCCCACCGCGTCGATGGCCAAGATGATGACGCTGCTCATCACCATGGACGAGATTCAGGCCGGCAACCTTCAATACGACACGCCGGTGACCGTTTCGGCGCGCGCGTCGAAAATGGGCGGCTCGCAGGTGTATCTCAAAGCGGGATCTGTCTGGCCCGTGAAGAACCTGCTCATTGCGACGATGGTCCATTCGGCCAATGACGCCGCGATGGCGCTCGCGGAAAAGATCGGCGGCTCGGGCGAGTCGTTCTCCGATCTCATGAACGCAAAAGCCCAGGATCTCGGGCTCAAGAACTCGCACTTTTACGATCCGCACGGACTTCCTCCGTCGGATCCGCGCATGAACAACGTCATGTCCGCGCGCGACCTCGCCATCCTCGGCCAGGCGCTGATGAAGCACACCTTCATGCGCCAGCTCGCGGTCATCCCGGAGATGGAGTTCCGCAACGGCACGCTCGCGCGCATCTACAACCCCAATCGACTCCTGCGCTTCTACGAAGGCGCGACCGGCATCAAGACCGGGTACTCCGGCCCGGCCGGTTTCTCTGTGACCGCATCGGCGAAGCGCAACAACATGGAGCTCGTCTGCGTGGTCATGGGTGCGAAGACGTCGCGTGGCCCGGAGAGCTCGTTTGAAATCGCGGGACGTCTGATGAATCAGGCGTTCGTGAACTACAAGATGGTGACGCCGGTGAAGCAGGGCGCGGTGATCGCGCAGGCTTCAGTGACGGACGGACGCGCGGCCTCGGTGCCGGTGATGGCGCCGAAAGACGTGCGCGCACTCGTGAAGCGTGGCGAAGAAAAGGGTGTCAGCGTGAAGTTCCAGGGCGGTGCAGTCGCGGCCCCGATCAAGCGCGGTCAACAGATCGGCACGATCGTGGTCTCGCGCGGGAACGAGACGCTCGCGAAAGTCCCTGCAGTGGCAGCACAGGACGTCGCGAAGCAGTCCTGGTGGAAATCGTTCCTGCCGTTCTAGCGATCGCCCTCCGAACTGCAGTTCCCTGACGCTCGACGGGTGAGGATGATCTCCTCACCCGTTTTTTCGTTAGGATGCCGCGCGTGTCGCGCCGTATTGCAGCCGCAGGGCTCGCGTTCGTGCTGACGGCGGCGTTGCGATTTCTGAACAGCGCGACGGCGTTCGAAGGCGGCTTCCCGCAGATTCGGCTGCTCGACGATCTCTATCACCTCAAGCGGATGACGTACTCCGCCGCGAACTTTCCGCGCGTCCTCGAGTTTGATCCCGACCGCGGCGAGCGTGGCGCGTTCTGTCCGTGGCCGCCGTTCTACGACGTCGCCGCCGGCGGCGTCGCGCGCACGTTCGGCGCGACGGGGATCTTCGACGTCCTCTCGATCGTGGTCTGGATTCCGCCGCTCGTCACCGCGACATTTCTCGCACTGCTGACCTTCGTACTTTGGCCGCGTGCGCCGCTCGCTGCGATCGTCGCGGCGCTGACGATCGCGATGTCGCCGTCGCCGATCGTCGAGAGTTGGATCGGCAGCATCGATCATCACTTTCTCGAGCCGCCGATCGTGCTGGCGATGATCGGCGCGGTGGTGCTCGTCGTACGCTCCGACTCACAACGCGAACTTCGTGCAGGACTGCTCCTCGGCGTCGCAATGACTCTCGCGATGTTCACGCAGGCCGCGCTGCTCCTCGGCTGCGGCCTGGCGTTCGCGATCTGCTTCTTCGCCGGTCGCGCACGCGCGACGGCGGTTGCGTCCGCGCTGACGGCGCTCGCGCTCGTGCTCTATCGCCTGACCTGCGATCCCGCGATGCCCAACAACGCGTGGTTCGTCGGCTGGCCGCACGCGGCAATTTTCTTCGGCGCATGCGTCGCGTCACTCATCGCGTGGCGCATGCACACGCGCACGACGATCGCGCGCATCGCGGCAGGCGTCGCTGGCAGCGTCGCGACGCTGCTGATTCCGGGCATGGTTCGCGTGGTGCTCACTGGCTCGACATTCCTCGGCGGCGATCCGCTCATGGCGCGCGTGAAAGAACTGCAGCCGATCTGGACGCTCACCGGCCGTCCGCTCTGGATCTTTTTTGGAGGTCTCATCGCCGGTGCGATTCTCACGATTCCGCTGCTCATGCGCGGCGTGCGTCGTCGCGAGGCGTGGTCAATCGCGATCGCATGCTTCGCGCTGTTCTACTTCACCGTCGCGATGACGAGTCTGCGATTCACGCTCATCGCGACGTGCGTGCTCGCCGTCGCGGGTGGCGTGTGCGCGGAAATGTGGCGTCGCGATGGGAGGCGCAACGTCGCAATCGCGATGGCAATCGCGATGATCCTGCCGGCGTTCGCGACGTTGATTCTGTTCCTCAACTCGGGACTTCCTCATCCGCTGGCGGGGATGAGCGAGCCGTTGCAGGTCGCAGGATTTCTGCGCCGCGCGAATGTGAAGCACGAACGCGTGCTCGCGCCGTGGATGTGGGGTCACGCGATCAACGTGATCGGCGGCTCTCCGGTCATCACCGACAACTTCGGCACGATGCCCGACGAGGACGCGTTTCGCCGCGCGCAGTTGAAGCTGCTGACCGGCAACGAACGCGAGCTCGCCGCCTACTGCCGCCGCCTCGGCATCCGCTTCATCGTCCTCTCGCCGCCGCCGGCCGGCATCGCCGAAACGGGCCTCGGCATCGGCATGCCTCTCGACGCATTCGTGCAGAACGACATGCTCACGCCGCGCACCACCTCCACGTGGTGGTGGCAGGCGTGGCAGCGATTCCCCACGCCGACGCGCGAGTTTGCTTCGGCGTTCGAGACTCGCGACGGCAGTGTCCGCGTGTGGCGTCTCGTCGACGATTCGCCGCGTCAGCGCTGAGCCGCGCTCAACTTGCGCAACGCGTCGACGTACGCGCGATGCTCTTCGACGAGGATGCGCGCGCTGAGTGACTCCGCGGTGTCGTCGTCGCGGACTTCGACGGCGCGCTGCAGGATGATCGGGCCGGCGTCGAGGTTTTCATCGACGAAGTGCACGGTGCAGCCGGAGATCTTCACGCCGTGTTTGATCGCTTGCGCCTGCGCGTCGACGCCGGGGAACGATGGGAGGAGCGAGGGGTGGATGTTGATGATGCGATTGCGCCAGCGCTCGACGAACGTCGCGCTGAGCAAACGCATGTAGCCCGCGAGCGCGATGTAATCCGGGCGCGCGGCCTCCAGCACCTTCAACACTTCGGCCTCATGCAACGCGCGATTCGCAAACGCCTTGTGATCGATGACGTGCGCGTCGTAGCCGTAGTCGCGCGCGCGTGCGATGCCTGGCGCGTCGGGACGATTCGAGATCACGCAGACGATCTGCGTGTCGAGCGTGCCGTTCTGAATCGCGTCGTGAATCGCCTGAAAGTTCGAGCCGCGTCCGGAGAGCAGGACCGCCAGCCGCATTACTCGATCCAGCTCGCGAAGCCGGCCGGCGGCGTGTCGTACACGACCTGCCCCGAGCCTTTGCGCACGTTGCCGACGAAGAAGTACTTCTGATCGATCTGGCCGAAGTGCTTCGCCACGGCTTCGACGTTTTCGGGCGCGACGATGAGCACCATGCCGAGGCCCATGTTGAAGACGCGAAGCATCTCGTCGCGATCGACCTGGCCTTGCTCGTAGAGATAGCGGAACAGCGGCAGCACCGGCCACGAGCCGAGCTTGATGTGCGCGTCGAGCGTGTCGGGCAGTACGCGCGGCACGTTATCCGTGAGTCCGCCGCCGGTGATGTGCGCCATCGCGTGAATGAGGCGCTGTTCGACGAGCGGCATCAGCGGCTTCAGATACGAGATGTGCGGCGCGAGCAGCGCCTCGCCGACTTTGCCGATGTTCGGCAGGATCGTCTGATGATCGTGGCCGAGCTTGTCGAAGAGGATGCGGCGCGCGAGCGAGTAGCCGTTCGTGTGGAGCCCAACAGATGGGAGCCCAATCAATACGTCGCCTTCGCGCACCGTTTTGCCGTCGATGAGATTCTTCGCGTCGACGACGCCGATGATGAAGCCGGCGACGTCGTAGTCGTCATCGCCGTAGAAGCCGGGCATCTCTGCGGTCTCGCCGCCGATCAGCGCCGCGCCGTTTTCTTTACAGGCGCGAGCCATGCCGCGGATGACGTCGGTCATCACGGGCGGGCGCAGCTTGCCGGTCGCGTAGTAGTCGAGGAAGAACAGCGGACGCGCGCCCTGCACGAGGATGTCGTTCACGCAGTGACAGACCAGGTCGTAGCCGACCGTGTCGTGAATCTTCATCGCCTGCGCGACGCGCAACTTCGTTCCGACGCCGTCGGTCGAGGAGACGAGGATCGGTGAGTCCATCCCCTCGAACTTCGCGTTGAACAGCCCGCCGAACGAGCCGATGTCGGAGAGAACGCCAGGCGTGTACGTGTCGCGCGCGATGCGCCGGACGTCGCGCAGAGCCTCGTCCTGTGCATCGATGTCGACCCCGGAATCTTTGTAGCTGCTCACGGGGCCGAACCTTATCACGCGCTAATCGCGAAGATAGCGCTCCATCAGGTTCGCGTTCTCGTTCATCGCGCGGATCTGAATCCAGTAGGCGCGCGCGTACATCACGATGCTCAGCGCGGAGAGCGTGTTGTGCAGCCAGAGCGGCGTCCGGCCGTTACCGACTCCGCCGCCGGTGATGAACGTGACCATGATCGCGGCCATGGCCCACATCGCGGCGGGGAAGACGCGCGACTTGAAGTCTTTCGTGCGCTGCACAACGTCCGCATCTTGATCCGATTTTTCTTTCAGCTCTTTGCCCGTGCCGATGAAGAAGAACATGGTCATCGACTGCGAGAAGAGTCCGATCACGACGGTGACGAGCGCGATGATGATGTGATCGCCTTTGTGCACGGGCGTGGCCTGGAAACCCATGATGATCGTGACGATCAGTCCGGCGATGGTGACGAGTGTGGAGATGAGTAAGGCTTGAGCCATCGGTGATTACGCGCGATAGAGCGCCGCGCCCCAGTGCAGTCCTGCGCCGAGGGCGGTGAAGCAGACGAGCATGCCGGGCTGGATCACGCCGTCGCGCATGCACTCGTGAAAGAGGATCGGCAGCGTGCCGGCGGTGGTGTTGCCGTATCGCTCGATGTTGTGCGGCACTTTGCTCATCGGTAATCCGAGCTGCTTCGCGACCGCTTCGATGATGCGTAGGTTGGCCTGGTGAATCAGCAGCACGTCGATGTCCGCGATGTCGACGCCGGACGCTGCGCAGACTTCGCGCACCGAGTCGGGCATGCGCGAGACCGCTTCCTTGAACACCGCGCGGCCTTCCATCACCGGGATGATGTCGTTCGACGTGATCTGCTCGTGCGTGACGAACGGACGATGCCGGAAGCCGACGCCGGGCACGTAGAGCGCCTCGATGTTCCCGCCGTTCGTGAAGAGCTTTGTGGCGAGCAGTCCGCGATCGTCGTCGCTGGCTTCAACGACGACTGCCCCGGCGCCGTCGCCGAAGAGCACCGTGCGATCGCGGATCGCCGTGTTCGCCGCGTACTCCTCCGGCGTCACCTCGCGCGATTCCTGCCCGATCGTGTTCGCCCAGCCGTTCTGCCACGGCATGAACGGCGAGTGCACGTCCGCACCGATGAGCAGCACGCGTTTGTACTTGCCGCTGCGCACGAGCGAGTCGGCGAGGTCGAGGCCGTAGAGGAATCCGGAGCACTGCTGGCGGATGTCGAACGTCGGCGTCGACTCGGCGAAGCCCATCTTCGTCTGCACGATCGGGCCGTTGCCGGGGAAGAAGTGATCGGGAGTCATCGTCGCGAAGACGATCGCGTCGATATCGTCTTTCGTGCGGCCCGCCGCTTCGAGCGCGGCCGCGGCGGCCATCATGCCGAGGTCGGAGGAGCCTTGTCCGTCGTCGACGTAGTGACGTTGCTCGACGCCGCTGCGCGTGCGGATCCACTCGTCGGACGTGTCCATGATCCGCGAGAGCGCATCGTTCTTCACGACATTCTTCGGGATGCCGATGCCGCTGCCGGTGATGACGGATCTCATGTGTGCGCGCAGCTTACCAGCGGATCGCGGCCCGGTTTACGAATCGTGTTTCGCGGTCAGGGTGAAAAGCTCTTCGGGGCTGAACTGATAGCGGCGTCCGCAGAACTGGCAGCGCACTTCGGTTCCGCCTTCGTCGATCATCGAGCGGATCTCGTCCTGTCCGAGGAGTGCGATCGGCGCCAGCGCGCGTTCGCGCGTGCACTGACACGTGTACGCCACCGGGACTTCGTAGCCGGAGTCGACCTGCTTGTAGTCGGCGCCGTGGAGGATCGTCGCAACGGCGTCTTCGATCTCCATCTTCTCGAGCAGCGTGCTGAGTGGCGGAGCCTCGCGGACGCGTGCCTCGATCGTGCGGATTGCGTCTTCGCTCGCGCCGGGGAACGACTGGATGACGATGCCGCCCGCGGCCGCGACGCCGTCGCGTTTGTTGAGCACGCCGAGCATGACCGCGGACGCGATCTGTTCGGAGCGCATGAGGTAGCGCGTGAGATCGGTGGCGATGCCGGATCCGCCGAGGAGAATCTGTGAGGTGTACGGCTTGCCGGTTGGAGGCGTGCCGCGGATGACCGTCAGGCTGCCGTTGCCGATCGCGGTCTCGACGTCGAGCGCTTCGATCGGTGCGGGATTCTCGACGTAACCGCGCACTCCGCCGGCGAGCGTGCCGTCGGCGATGAGCGTGCCGAGGGGACCGTCGCCTTCGAAGCGGAGCGTGACGTACTGATTGCGCACGTCTTTCGCGAGGAGTCGCGCGAGCAGCACCGCGCCGGTCATCGCGCGGCCGAGCGCTTCTGCGCCGACGGGCGAGAGGTCGAGGATCTCGCGCGCCGTCTCGACGGCGGTCGTGGTCTGCGCCGCGAGAATGCGGAAGTGCCCTTCGACGGCCATCCCCTGGATGATGCGATCCTGAGTCTGCATAGAAGCGTCGAAAACGCCGTGTCCGCGCGAAATGTTTCGGCGGGCGCTGCGGCGCGCGAATTGCTTCGCCCGCTGTCATGAGAAAACTTTCATTCGTGCTCGTCGCGGCGTTGCTCGCCGCATGTCAGGTCGATCAGAGCGGCAACGTCGAACCGACTGCGGAAACGCAGACTGCGACGGCTGAGGCCGCGCAGGAAACTCGCGAGGCCGCGCAGGACGTGAAGGAAGGCGCGAAAGCCGTCGGCGAGGAAATCAAGGAAGGCGCGAAAGAGATCCGCGACTCCGACGCCGGCCAGCGCGTCGCCGCAGGCGCCCGCGAAGCCGCGCAAGGCGTGAAGCAGGGCGCCGGCGAAGCCGCCGAAGCAGCAGGAAAGAAGCTGCAGGACAAGGGTCGCGAGATCCAGGCGGAAACGAAGACGGATACGACGAAGACGGATTGAACCGGTTGGCGGTTGGCGGTTGGCGGTTGGCGGTTGGCGGTGGACCGCCACCCAACCCCTGGCGGGCAATTCGCGGTCGTGGTTTGGGCGGTGGCCTCCGGCCAACCGCCAACTGCCAACCGCCAACTAGAATGTAAAACTCGCGAGCGTGGACCTCGCACAAAACCAGAAGGAGGTTCCCCCATGGTTTCATTTGGCCGGACTTCCGTCGCCGAACAGACCCAGACGCTCAAGGTCGGAGATCAGGCTCCTGATTTCGAGCTGCCGGGACATCGCGGCAACGAGAAGTTCAGACTCAGCGACAATCGCGGCAAAAAGAACACGGTCATCGTGTTCTACCCACTCGACTGGACCCCTGTTTGAACGGTTCAAATGCCGTCGTACGAGGCCGAAATGGCCGACTTCGAACGGTATGATGCCCAGGTCGTGGGCATTTCGGTCGATTCCATCCCCAGCCACATTGCATTTGCCAAATCCATCGGCGGTATCGAGCGGTACCCGCTCCTCGCCGACTTCCATCCCAAAGGCGAAGTCTCGAAACAGTACGGCGTCTGGAAGGAAGACAAGGGCATCTGCGAACGCGCCATCGTGATCGTCGACAAACAGGGCATCGTCCGCTACGTCGACGTGCATGACATCGGCGAAGCACCCGACAACGCGCAGTTGCTCGACGTCCTCCGCGAACTTGACTAGGTGATGCCCCCGCTGGCGAGTCGTCCACGGGCTCGCCAGACTCTCCTCGAGGTCAACGCATGCTCAACATCGCACGCAAGTGCGTCCCCTTCACGCCGTACGACAAGGAGCTCGCCGCCGCGACGGTGACGCTCGTCTCTGCGACCGGCGTCTATCTCGACGATCAGGATCCGTTTCCCGCCGAGGATCCGGGCGATACGACGTATCGCGTGATTCCGGCGGATGCGCAGACGTCGTCGATGCGCATCGTCCACGGCCACTACGATCACAGCGAAGCCGACACCGATCCGAACATCGTCTTCCCGCTCGAAACGCTGCGCGAGCTCGTCGCGGAAGGCGTGATCGGCGCGGTGAACGACAAACACTATAGCTACGGCTTCACGACGAAGCTCAAGGAGCTGTACGAGACGACCTTCCCGGAGATCGCGGACAAGCTCGAGCGTTCGCGCACGAAGCTCGTCGTGCTGACGGCCGGTTGTCCCGAGACGTGTCACCGCTCGATCGGCAACCTCGCGCGTGAGATCGAGGCGCGCGGCATCCCGACGATCATCATCAGCGCGTCGCCTGCCGCGACGGAGTCCGTGCGTCCGCCGCGCGCGATGACGTACGACGGCGTCGCGATCGGCCGCATCGTCGGACGCGCAGGCGATCGCGAGCATCACAAGAAAGTCGTGCGCGCCGCGCTGGAGATGTTCACGCACGACACGCCGCCGGGCCGCGTGGTCACCAAGACCATTCTTTGAACCTTTTCCCGGCCGCGCCGGTAGATCGGGATGTGAACGACGATCTGAGAGATGCGACGGACGCGTTTCTCGCCGGCTCGATTGCGAACGGCGACGCGGACGCGGTGCGGCCGCTGATCGAGCGCTACCGCAAGCCGCTCGCGTCACTTCTCAATCGCGCGTTGGGCGCGTCGCCCGACGTCGACGATCTCTTTCAGGAAACGTGGATGCGCGTCGTGCGCAGCGCGCATCGCTACGACCCCGAGCAGCGCTTCAGCTCGTGGCTGTTCGCGATCGCGTGGAATCTCGTGAAGGATCGCTGGTCGCGTCGTATCGAACACGCCGACGTCGACCTCGCGGCGATGCCGGCGCAATCGAAGTCGGCGGAAGAGGAAGTGCTGGAGAGCGATCGCGCGGAACGCTTGCGCGCGCTCGTCGGTCGATTGCCCGGACGTCTCGCGGAGGCGCTGCTGCTGCGCTACTTCGAAGAGCTTTCCGAAAAAGAAATGGCCGAGCGCCTCGGCATTCCGCTCGGCACCGTGAAGAGCCGCATTCATCACGGATTGAAGCAACTGGCGAAGGAGTCCCATGAACTGCAATGACGCCGTGGCGGCGCTCGTCGCGTCGCTCGAAAGTGGCGAGCCGATGACCGATGCGCAGCGCGAGCACATCCGCACGTGCGAACGCTGCCGCGAGCTCCTCGACTCGGCGAAGGAGTTTCAGACGCTGCTCGCAGGCAACGGCATCGCGACGCCGGAAGTCGACGCGACGGTGAATGCCGCGGAGGATGAGCTGCGGCGCAAACGCGTGCGTCGTGTCGCAAGCGTGATCGTCACACTCGCGTCTCTGTTGCTTCTCGGCGTCATGGCGTTGCTCCTGCCGATCGGTCAGTCCGCCGACTTCGGCGTGTGGATGTTCTTTCTCGCGATCGGCTTGCTCGTCTCCCTCGGCATCGCGATCCCAGTCGTCGGTATGCTGCTCATTCTGCGCAGCGCGTCGAAGCGCCGCCTCTACAAACGTCTCCGTCCCGGCAAGCAACTCTCCGGCGTCGCCCTCGGCATCGCCGAATCGTTCGGCTGGAATGTGACGTACGTGCGACTCGCGTTCGTCGCGCTCTTCTTCCTCGACGGCGCCGGCTTCTGGCTCTACCTCGTCCTCGATCTCGCGCTGCCCGTGCATCCGGATGATCGCGGCCACATGCTGCGATTCCGCATGCAGCGATGGTGGCGCGGCGTCATGAGACGCCGCGCGGATCACCTGCAAGCCTGACTTAGTCGTTAGTAGCCGGGCGACGTCGCGCCGCCCCACTTCTGCATCTGGGACCACGTCGATTCGCGACACCAGTAGCTGTTGTAGCACTGGTAAGGCTGCTCGAATGTCTGCGTGCGCGACTCGAACGTGTACGTCGGGTGCTCGGCGTAGCGATGCGTGGCGTCGGAGATTTCGACTTCGATCGAGCCGGTGGCGCCGAGGCGGGTTTGATTGCCGT
>DASVNL010000494.1:0-3056 GCA_036383875.1 Thermoanaerobaculia bacterium | reverse complement strand
CCGAAACTCCGGGCCGGTTCTCCCGCCAACCGCCAACCGCCAACCGCCAACCGGAGGCCAGCCATGCCCCTGACCCTCCCCTTCATCGACGACCGGCGCTACGACGAGCTCGTGGGCGAGGCGCTCGCGCGGATTCCTGTCCACACGCCCGAGTGGACGAACTTCAATCGCAGCGATCCCGGCGTGACGCTCATCGAAGTCTTCGCGTTCCTCACCGAATCGCTGCTCTATCGCGCGAATCAGATTCCGGAGCGCAATCGAAAGAAGTTCCTGCAACTGCTGCGCGTGCCGCTGCACAGCTCGACGCCGTCGCGTTCGATGATCGCGTTCAGCGCGGCGCCCGCGGCCGATCCGAAACCGCTGCTCATCACCGAAGGCTTCGAAGTGCGCGCCGGACAAGTGCCGTTCCGCACGACGCGCACCGTCGACGTGCTGCCCGTCGAAGGGCGCATGTTCGTGAAAAAGAAAATCACCGACCCGCCCGCGGACGTCGTGAAGCTGTACGAACAGCTTTACGCGTCGTATCGCGGCGACGCGCCGTCGGTCGTTCCCGAGCTGTACGAAGCCGTGCCGTTCCCCTCGCGCGACGGCGCACCGCTCGCACTCTCCGACACCGCCGACAACTCCGTCTGGCTCGCACTCCTCGCCCTCGACGCGAACGTCGACCTCGCACTCGTGCGCAAAGCGATCGCGAGCCGCACATTGACGATCGGCGTCGTGCCTTCGTTGTCCGCGAGCGAAGCCACGCTCGCACCCGGCCGCCGCTTCGGCGCGACGTCGACCCTCGCGCTGCAAGTGTGGCGTCCCGACGCCGCGAACGGTCTGCCCGACGATCCCGAGCAACGCACGCCGACCTACCGCCTCATCGACGCGCGCGCCAACGCGGACGTGTTCAGCGTCGCAGGGACGATCGACATCACGCTGCCGTCGTCCGATCAGCTGAAGCTGTGGGAGAACCTCGATCCGCTCGAAGCCGGCGTGAACGGATTGCCGCCCGCAATCGAAGACGCAGCCGTCGCCGATCGCATCGTGACGTGGCTGCGACTCACGCCGTCCGCGCCGACCAGCGCGAGCTTCCAATGGATGGGCATCCATGCATCTCCCGTCACCCAATCCGCCCGCATCCTCGGCGAGCTCCTTCCGAACGGCAACGGCGAGCCCGATCAAATCGCGCGACTCGCATTGCCGCCCGTGCTGCCCGGCAGCGTGACCATCACCGTCGACAACGAGGCGTGGTTCGAAGTCGATGACCTCGCCGTTGCGCCGCCCGAAGTCCCGCAGAGTGCGGCGTCGAAGGTCTTCACCGTCAACGCCGAATCGGGCGAGGTCCGCTTCGGCGACGGACTGCGCGGCGCGCGCCCCGCCGAGGGTTCGACGCTGCGCGCGTCGTACGAATACGCACTCGGCGTCGAAGGCAACGTCGGCGCCGGCGCGATCAACGCATCACCCGCGCTGCCCGCCGGCATCAAAGTCTCGAATCCGATCGCCGCGTGGGGCGGCGCGGAATCCGAGACTGTCGCCGAGGGCGAGAAACAGATTTCGCGGTACCTGCAGCATCGCGAGCGGCTCGTCACCGCCAGCGACTTCGTCGCGCTCACGCTGCGCACACCCGGCGTCGACATCGCGCGCGTCGAAGTGCTCGCGAACTATCACCCCGAGCGCGGCACCGAAGCGCCGGGCGTCGTCACGCTGATGCTCGTCCCCGCGTACGACCCCGAACAACCCGAAGCGCCACTGCCGCGACGCCCGTTCATCGACGCGGTCTGCCGCCATCTCGATCCGCGACGCCTCATCACGACAGAGCTTCTGCTGCGCGGCCCCGACTACCAGGGGATCTGGATCTCGATCGGCATCAAGGTCGAAGCGGGCTTCAACGAGTCCGATGTGTGCGAGGCGGTGAAGCACGACGTGCTCGCGTTCCTCGCGCCGTTCCAATCGTCGCGACAACCGATGCCCGACGCCGAACCGGTCGTCCTCGGCGGCACGCCGTCGACGAACAACGGCTGGAAGCTCGGCAAGGCCGTCGTCGCACTCGAGCTGCTCGCGGTCGCGAATCGCACGCGCGGCGTCGAGTTCGCCCGCGACGACATCGCGCTCGCGCGCGCCGACGGCTCGACGTTCGCGCGCATCGACATGACCGGCCTGCAACTGCCGCGCATCCTCGGCATCCGCGTCACGAACGGTCCCGCCGCGCCACTCGGCGATCTCATGGGCGGCGCGGGCGGCACGGGCAACGGCAATCCCAACGGCGGCGGCGCGCCGACGAAAACGCCGCGCGTCGTGCAGGTCCCGGTCATCCCCACGGAGTGCCGCTGCTGATGGACGTCAACGGCACTCGCTTCCACCTCCTCCTCGGCCGCGCCGACTGGGCCACGCGCTGCGTGTCCGTCCCCGACGCGCTGCCGCTCGGCGACGTCTTCGACAAGCCGCAGGAAGGGGCCGACGCGATCGTGTCGTGGGACGACGAGAAGCACGAGCTCACCCTCGGCCAGCGCGTCACGCTGTTCCCCTCCGCGCCACTCAACCATCCGCCGCTCCCCGAACAGCGTCGCGGCGCCGCGGTCAGCGCCCACGGCGAAGTCTTCTGGATCAGCGACGACGAACACTCGATCCTCGTCGCGAACGCGGGCGAAGCACCGCAGACGTATTGGACCCCATCCAACTCGGGGACTGCGATCCAACGCAAAGGCGCATTTCGCGCGACGAACGACGATGAGCCGCAGCCGCTTCTGACTCTGCGCGGCGTCGCGATCACGAAGTGCGGCTCGATGCTCGTCGGTGCACTCGAACTGCGCGGCCTCTTGCTCTTCGACTTGCACGCGGGCGGGCCGCCGCGCGTGCTCGCGTGGCCGCGCGACATCGCCTTCGCACCATTCGACCTCATCGCGACAACCGACGGCGGCGTCGCGATTCTCGATCAGAAGAATCAGCGCGTCTGGCAACTCGACAGCGGATTCGAAGTCGTCGCGCCGAATCTCACGACGAAGCCCGCGCTGCAATTCCAACCACTCGACGACTCCGAGCCGATGCGCGACTTCGACACGCAGCCGCTCACG
>DASVNL010000493.1:0-1676 GCA_036383875.1 Thermoanaerobaculia bacterium | reverse complement strand
AAATACGCGTCGAGCTGCGCGGAGAGAAAGCGCATCTTCGACAGGCGATGTCCGCTGCGATGCCAGCGCGGCGCGATCGCATCGGCGAGTCCGGGCTTGAACGCGATCACCAGTTCCGCGGCCATCGCGCCGTTCTTTGTCGCGCCGAACGTCATCACGTCGACGCCGGCCTTCCACGTCATCTCCGCGGCGCTGCAGTTCAGCGCGACGAGCGCGTTCGCGAAGCGCGCGCCGTCGAGATGCATCCCGATGCTGTGCTTGCGCGCGACCTGGCCGATCGCACGCAGCTCGTCGAGCGCGTACACCGTCCCCGCCTCCGTCGCCTGCGTCACGCTGACGCATGCGGGAACCGCGGTGCGCCCTTCGAGGCCGATCGCGTGGATCGCGCGATCGACGACATCCGCCTGAAGCTTGCCGTCGGGACCTGCGAGCGGAAAGAGCTTCGCGCCGTTGGAGAAAAACTCGACCGCGCCTAGCTCGTCGCGCTGGATGTGCGCGTCTTCGTGACAGAACACGCCGCCCCACGGCAGCGTCATCGACGAAATCGAGAGCGCGTTGCCGGACGTGCCGGTCAGCACCGGAAAGATCTCGACGTCGTGCTCGAAGATCGCGCGGCAACGCTCGCGCACGCGGGCGGTGATCGAGTCGGCGCCGTACGAGCTCTCGCGATTCTGATTCGTCCGCATGAGTGCTTCGACGATCTCGGGATGCGCGCCATGCGTGTTGTCGGAACGAAAATCCATGCGCGGTTGAATATCACGTCACGCGACGAGCTGCCGCACCTGATCGCGCGCGATCGCCGCGCGTCCGCGAATCGCGCGACCCAGCCAGCCGCCGCCGGCCATCCGCGCGACGAACGCACGCGCCTTCGAGACATCGAGAAACGCGTCGGTCAGCTCGCGCGGATCGTTGAAGTTCGCGAAGAACGCATCCGCGATGCGCTGCTGCGTGCTGTTGTTTCCATCACGACCGTCGCTGCCGTACTGCGCGATCAAAATCTCCTTCGCCGCGTTGGTGATCGGCTCGAGGAAGAGGTTGTTGAACGCGCACGCCTGCCGCGCGTGAATGCGCCAGAACGCATCGAATGTGTCGGTCATCCACTGCGCGTCGAACGCCGCATCGCCGCGCGCGACGATGCTGTTCACGAGATGCCTCGCCTGCTTCACGCCGCTGTTCGCGCCTTGCGCCGCGATCGGGTCGTACGCGATTGCGGTGTCGCCGAGTGCAGTGACGATGCGACCCGACGGCAGCGTGCCCACCGGCTTGCGCACCGTCGGCGCGATGCGTCCCGTGAGCCAGCCAAGATCGTCGGCGAGCTCCATTCCAGAGATCCATTCACCGCTCCACGGAAAGAGATCGCGCACCATCGTCTTCGCGACCGACAACGCTTCGTCGCCGCTCTTCACGCTGCCGAAAAGATCCATGCGCGATCCGGCCTTCGCCTCGATGACGATGTTCCACGCCGGGCCTTTGGTCTTGTGAAGGTACGGGACGAAGAAGACTTCGCCGTCCGTGCCGAGGAACTCGAACTTGACGGGAAGGAACGGGCAGCTGTCGACCGACATGCGCCCCGTCGCGATGATCATCGTCAGATTGCGGCGCGGCGCATCGAACACGCTGCGCGACGCATCGCGCTCGAAGAGCGTGCAGAGGTCCGCCTTCCCCGCCGCGACGAT
>DASVNL010000492.1:0-13748 GCA_036383875.1 Thermoanaerobaculia bacterium | reverse complement strand
TCGCGTCGCAACGTCGACATCGCGTACTTCATGATGGACAACGAGATCTACGGGCTCACGAAAGGCCAGGCCGGTCCGACCACGCCGACGGGCGACAGGACGAAGTCGACGACGTACGGCAATCCCGATCCGTCGATCGATCCGTGCGCGCTGGCGATCGCGTGCGGCGCGTCGTGGGTCGGACGCGGATTCTCCGGCGACGTGAAAGGCACGACCGAGTTGATGACGCGCGCGATCCGCCATCGCGGATTTGCGTTTCTCAACATCCTCTCGCCGTGCGTCACGTGGCGCGGCGAGGAACAGCACAAGGAGTTGCGCGCGAAGACGCGCAGCGTTCCCGCCGATCACGACGTGACGAGCCGCGAAGCCGCGATGCGTTTGACTGACGAGGGCGAGCACGTCACGACGGGCGTGTTGTACGAGGCGCATCGTCCGACGCTGCTCGACGAGCTGGTCGACATCGAGCGTCGCGCGCGCGGTGCGCATGCGATTCCGCGCCGCGACGATTTCCTCGCGGCCTTCCAGCTCTGATCACAACACTTCGCGCAAAGTCGTCAGCAGGACGTTCATCTCGAACGGCTTGGGCACGATCCTTCGCACACCCGCGGCGACGACTTCGGCGTGCACGGCCGGATCGACGTAGCCCGTCATCGCGATGACCGGCAGGCGCGGCGCCATCTCGTGCAGCTCGTGGAGGACGTCCGTGGCCAGCATCTTCGGCATGCCGAGGTCCATCACCACGGCGTCGGGAAAGCCCTCGGCGTTGCACTGCGTGATGGCGTCGACGCCGTTCTCCGCGGTTCAACGCGATATCCGTGCACGCGAAGACAGGCGCTGACCGCATCGCGCAACGCGGGCTCATCTTCGATCACGAGCAGGGTCTCGGTGCCCGACATCTCCTTTTCCGACAACTCGACTTTGGGCAACTCTGCGCATTGCGCGAGCGGCAAGTAGAGTCGGAAGATCGTCCCCTGACCGACGCTCGACTCCACGTCGATCAGACCGCCGTGGTTGTTCACCACGCCGAACACCAGCGCGAGTCCGAGTCCTGTTCCCTTTCCTTTCTCCTTCGTGGTGAAGAACGGCTCGAAGATTCGTTTGCGCGTTTCCTCATCGATGCCGGTTCCCGTGTCGCGCACGCTGAGCATCACGTAGTCCTCGTCGCGCGCGTCCGCAACGAGCGTGCGCATGGCGTGCGCGTCAACGCGTCGCGCTTCGACGTGCAGATCTCCGCCGGCCGGCATCGCGTCACGCGCGTTGATGCAGAGATTCAGGAGCGCCTGATGAATCTGTCCGGCGTCCGCGCGAACGAGCGGCAGGTCGGGATCGAGATCGAGCGTGACCTGCACGGTTCGCGGGAACGTCTCCGAGATCATCGAGCCGAGCTCCATGATCAACCGGCCAAGATCGACGGCCTCCGCCTTCAGCTCGGCGCGACGCGCGAACGTGAGGATCTGTCGCGTGAGATCGGCGCCGCGCTGTACGGCCTGCCGGACGGTGCCCATCACGCGCGCGACGACGGCCGGATCGTCATGCCGGCGCTCGAGCACGTCGGTGTGCGTGAGGATGATCGAGAGGATGTTGTTGAAGTCATGCGCCATCCCGCCGGCGAGCGTGCCGAGAGATTCCAATCGAGCCAGATGGCCAACGCGTTCTTCGAACTGCCGCCGCGCTTCGGCTTCGCGATTGTGCGCGGTCACGTCTTCGTGCACCGCGATGAATCCCGTGATGCTATGATCTTCGCCGAACACGGGACTCGCAGATCCGAGGACTTCGACGATCGTGCCGTCCTTGCGACGGTTTCTGTATTCGCCGCGCGTTCTGCGGCCTGCGAGCAATTCGGCCCAGAAACTCGCGTAAAACTCCTGCGTGAGCTCACCACTGCGAAGGATGCGCGGCGTCTTGCCCACTGCTTCCTCGGGTGAGAACCCATAGAGCTTTTCGAACGCAGGATTCACGTAAGTGATCGTTCCCTCGCGATCCGTCATGAACACGACTTCGTCGAGTTGTTCGATCGCGTGCGCGAGGCGGTGAGACTGGGCTTCGGCAGTCCTCAAATCGGTCGTGTCGATCCCGATCCCGCTTACGCCGACGATGTTGCCGCTCAAATCGCGCACGGGCGTGGTGATCGCGCGGAACGAGCGGACATCGCCTCGAACGGGAACGTCGAGATCGAGCGTCTGCGCCATTCCGGTCGCGCATGTTTTCGCCTTCTGCTGCAGCCAGAGGCTCACCAGTCCCGGGGACACTCCAAGCTCCGCGGGCGTCTTCCCGATGATCTCGGCTTCCGTGCGCCGGAAGAACCGGCAGGTCGCGGCATTCACGGCCACATAGCGGCCATCGTCGTCGACGCTGAAGATGTGATGCGGAAGCTGATCGAGAAGCTGGCGGTGCCGCGCCTCGCTCTCCTGCACTCGACGCGACGACTCGCGCCGGTGTGCGTCGACGCGCCGGAGCGAAAGGCCTTCCGCGACGATGATCGCGATGAAGAACGTCGACACCACCAGGACGTGCAACATCCCAACGGACGCGGCGCCATAGAAACCGGCGCGTTGCCCGAGCGAAACCAGCACATCGCCGAAGAGCGGAAGGAGCGCGCCGACGATGAGCAGTCTCCACACCATTCCCGTCGTGGTTCCGCGCAGGAAAATGTTCGTTCGGCTCATTCCTACACCATCGCGATCCGACCATCACCGCCAGGTGTCAGTCATCACACGACCGGATGGTGTGGATCACCACGCCACCGATATTGGCTGTTCTGCCTGGATTGAGAGCGCACGTGTGATGAAGCACACGCCTCGCGGTGATTGGGCTCGCCGCAGGTGGAAGCACGCGCGTCCACATTCAGCGCATGGGTACCGGAATCGCTCTCGCCTTCGCAGCAATGATGCTGGCCGCGGTGATGTGGATCGGCAATCGTCCGCGATTCGTCGTCACGGCGTGCTCGCGCTGGCCGGATCACGGCAGGTGCGATCAGACGTGCACACGGCAAATCGAAGCGCGCCCGGAAGCGACGCTCGTGCGCAGCGCCGCGGGTTACTGAGCCGATGATCGCCGTCGAACGACTTGCCCGACGCTACGGTGTCCGCTGGGCGCTGAAGGACGTCTCCTTTCACATTCGCGACAGCTCTGTCGTGATGATCGCAGGGCCGAATGGCTCGGGAAAATCGACGCTCTTTCGCGTGCTCTCCACCGCGATTCGTCCGCATCGCGGGAGCGTCACCATTGATGGCTGGGACCTCACGCGACATCGCGATGACATTCGCAAGTCGGTCGCGCTGCTCACGCATGCGTCGTATTTGTACGAGCCGCTGACCGGTCTCGAAAACCTCCGCATCTTCGCCGACCACCTCGGCAAATCGCGCGCAGGACTGATGCCGTTGCTCGAACGCGTCGGCCTCGCGACGCGCGCGAATGACCCGGTGAGCGCGTACTCCGCGGGGATGCGCAAGCGGTTGTCGTTCGCGCGCGTGCTGCTGCAGGAGCCGCGCGTGGTGATGCTCGACGAGCCGTACGGACAACTCGACCCCGAGGGATTCACGCTCGTCGATGAGGTCGTGTGCGAGTTGCGCGAGCGCGGCGCGACAGTGCTGATGGCCACGCATCAGATCGAGCGCGGAACGAAACTCTCCGATGCCGCCGTGTTTCTCGAAGCGGGACGGGTGGTGAGCGCATGTTGATCGCAGCCGTGCGCAAAGAACTGCTCCTGCAATGGCGCACACAGGCGCAGATGGTCGCGGTGTTCGTGTTCGGCGCGGCATCGCTGTTGTTGTTCAGCTTCGCAGTCGGACCGGTCGCGGAAGCATTGCGTCAGTTTTCGGCGGGATTCCTCTGGCTGGCACTACTGCTCTCCTCGACGCTCACACTCAGCGAGAGCTTTCACACCGAGATGGAGCATCACGCGCTCGAAGGTTTGCTGTTGCTCCCCACCAGCCCGCACGATTTCTATTACGGCAAAGCGCTCGCGAACTGGCTGCGCCTGTTCGTCCTCGGCGTCGCGCTCGTGCCGGTGATGGTCGTGCTCTATGACGCGGGAACGCTTCGCATCCCGACACTGCTCCTGGTCATCGCCCTCGGCGCCGCAGGCCTCTCCGCCCCCGGCACGCTCTACGCCGCGATGACCGCGCAGCTCCGCGCGAAGCAGACGCTCCTGCCGCTGCTCCTCTTCCCGCTCATCGTCCCGGCGTTGCTCGCGTCGGTGAAAGCGACATCGCTCGTGCTGCTCGGCGATCCGATGGGACAAGCGCGTTCGTGGATCCTTTTGCTTCTCGCATTCGACGCGATCTACTGGTCGCTGTGCGGCCTGCTGTTCGGACGCGTCGTAGAGGATTAAGCTCATGCGCGATGACACCGGCCGAGCTGAAAGCCGACGCGGACCGCGCGAGGCACGAGGGCCGTCTCGACGTCGCGGAGGAGTCGCTTCGACAAGCGATCGCGATCCTGCGCACGCAAGGCGATTCGCTCGCGCTCGCACATACGATCCGCCATCTCGGCGATCTCCATCGCCACACGGGCAACGTCGCACAGGCGACGTCGTGTTGCGCCGAGGCGCTCAATCTCTATCGTCGATTTGAAGGGATGGCCGCGCAGCTCGACGTCGCCAACGCCATTCGCAGCATGGCGCTGGTCAGCGAGATGAGCGGCGACACCGACCGCGCCCGTGCTCTGTGGCAGGAAGCAAAAACGCTCTACTCCTCCTGTCGCGTCGACAGCGGCATTGCCGAATCCACGAGCCGGCTGGCCAGCCTTTCTTCTTAGAACGGAGAGCTCACATGTCCGCACTGACGCAAATGATCGGTTTCGTCATCACGAATGACGCCGCGAAAGCGAAGACGTTCTACGGCGACGTTCTTGGCTTCCGCCTGTTGGGCGAAGACGAATACGCGCTCGCGTTCGATGCGAACGGCACGATGCTCCGGGTGAACAAGGGACGCGAGTTCAAACCGGCGCAAGGCACCGTTCTCGGATGGGAAGTCGAGGATATCCACGCCGCGATTCGCGAGCTCGCCCCGCGCGGCGTCCATTTCGAGCAATTCAATCTTCCCTTCATGAAGCAGGACGAGCTCGGAGTATGGACCCCGCCGAACGGCGATCGTGTCGCGTGGTTCAAGGATCCGGACGGCAACGTCCTCTCGATTTCGCAGCACGCCATCAAGCCGTCGCGCTAGCGATCAACTCGCCATCTTGATGGCCGCCAGCGTCTCGATCGCGGCCAGATCCCGAGCGTCGCGCAGTTCCAGACGAACTCCCCGGCCCTCCGCGTATTTCGGCGCGCGCTCGATGACGTCCAGCACCGCCGCAGGCAGGTCGCTTTCGCGAGCCACTTTCACGGCCTTCTCACCGAGGGCGAAGGAAACGAGGAAGTGGCCATCGCGCGGAGTCATGTAGAGAATCGCTCGGTCTCCGCGTTTGAGCCGCAGTCCCCATCCAGTGCTCTTGCCGGAGAATCCCCACGATTCGACGACGGGAGCATGACGTCGTCCGATCCGTGCCTTCAGTTCCTGCCACAGCGATGCGGTCGCACCGAGTGCCGCATCCAGGGCGTCGTCTGTAGGTGGTGCGGACTTGTCGTCGAAAAAACTCAGCGCCATCACAACCTCCGAAAACGCAGCATAGTCATTCCGCGTCCGGCGAAGGTTCGCGCCGAGTGACGGCCGTCACTCGGTCCCGTGACTCCGATTCCCGCGCCGTAGCGCGTCGCGCCACACCATGGCGTGCATGAAGCCGAACCTCTCCGCTACCGATGTTCTGCGGCGAAAGTCGCGACGCTTTGTCCTCATCGCTCTCGGCGTTGCAGCGCTGGCATTTGTCGCCATCGCCGCGGGCGGGATCAACGACAACCTCGTCTACTACTGGACGCCCGCCGATCTGCACGCCGCCGGCGGCAAAGCCTACGGCGCGACGATCCGCCTCGGCGGAATGGTCGCTCCCGGCTCGATCCGCCATCACCGCGGGACGACCGGCGTCGAGTTCGACGTCAAGGACGCGAAGGCGATCGTGCACGTGAAGTCGTCCGGCGTGCCGCCGCAGATGTTCCGCGACAACATCGGCGTCGTCGTCGAAGGGACGATGACCCGCGGCGGCACGTTCGAGTGTCACCGCCTGATGGTCTCGCACAGCAACGAGTACCGCGCGCCGAAAGGCGAGCATCCGACCAACGGCAAGGAGCTCGAAAAACTGATGCGCACCACGGAGGGTTTGTGATCACCGCCGCCGCCCTCGGACGTCTTCTCATCCTCGGCGCGCTCCTCGTCTCTACCGCCGGCGCGCTGCTCGGATTCGCATCCGGCGCGAAACGCTCCGACGAGGGACTGCGCTGGTCGCGCCGTCTCGCGTATGCGTTCGGCGCGCTGATGGTCCTGGCGACGCTGGTCATGGAGCGCGCGCTGCTCGCGCATGACTTCAGCGTCAGCTACGTCGCGCACGTCGGCTCGCGCGACGTCCCCGTGTGGGTGACGATCGTCAGCCTCTGGTCGTCACTCGAGGGATCGATTCTCTTCTGGGGTCTCGTCCTCGGAATCTACATCGCCATCGCGACGCGCTTCTCGAATCGCGGCAACGACGACGCGCTGCCGTACGCGATCGGCACGTGGCTCACGTGCGGCTCGTTCTTCAGCTTCCTCATCGCCGGACCCGCGAACCCGTTCCTGACGATGTCGCCCGCGCCGCTCGAAGGTCCCGGTCCGAATCCGCTGCTCCAGAACCACGTGTTGATGGTCGCGCATCCGCCGCTGCTTTATCTCGGCTACGTCGGCATGACCATTCCGTTCGGATTCGCCGTCGCTGCGCTGCTGCGCGGCAAGATCGGTCCGACGTTGATCCGCGCGATCCGCAACTCGCTGCTGCTCTCGTGGATCTTCCTCTCCATCGCGATCATGCTCGGCGGCTGGTGGGCGTACGAAGTCCTCGGCTGGGGTGGCTACTGGGCTTGGGATCCGGTCGAAAACGCATCGCTCCTGCCGTGGCTCACCGCGACTGCCGCACTGCACAGCGCGATCGTGATGCAACGTCGCGGCATCCTCAAAGGCTGGACCGTCACGCTCGTGCAGGCGAGCTTCCTCCTCACCGTCCTCGGCACCTTCATGACGCGCTCCGGCGTGTTCAACTCCGTCCACTCCTTCACGCAGAGCGCGATCGGTCCGACGATCCTCGTGTTCCTCGCCGGAGTGCTCATCGGCTCCGTGACTCTGCTCGCGCTACGCATCGACTCACTCGAAAGCGAAGGCCGCATCGACGCGCCAATCAGCCGCGAAGGCACCTTCCTCATCAACAACCTCGTGCTCGTGCTGTTCACGTTCACGGTGCTCGTCGGCACGGTCTTTCCGCTCGTCGTCGAAGCGGTGAGCGGCAAGCAGATGAGCGTCGGCCGCCCGTACTTCGACTCGATGGTCGTGCCGCTCGGCGTCGCCCTCCTGTTCCTCCTCGGCGTCGGACCGGCGCTGCCGTGGGGACGCGCATCGCGTGACGACATTCGCCGCGCGCTCGTCCCGCCGATTGCCGGCGGCGTCGTGCTCCTGATCCTCGGCATCGCATTCGGCGCGCGCAATCCCTGGACGATCGTCACGCTGTTTGCCGGCGGCTACGCGCTGCAAGTGACGATCGTGCAGCTCGCGAAGATGCGTCGCAGCCGCCGCGGCGTCGGCGCCTACGTGATCCACCTCGGCGTCGCGATCGCCATCGTCGCGATCGCGATCTCGAGCACGATGCGCACGCAGCGCGAAGTCATGCTGCAGAAGGGCCAGTCCGCGACGATCGGCGCGTACACCGTCACGTTCACCGGGACGGAAGAACGCAGCGAGCCCCATCGCACGTCGACGATCGCGCGCATCAACGTCGCGAAGAACGGTCGCGCAGTGACGACGCTCGAGCCGCGCATGAATCACTACGAAATGATGCGCGAGCCGATCGGCACGCCCGACGTGCACTCGACGATCGGCGGCGATCTGTACATCTCCATCGCCAGCCTCGAACAAGACCGCGCGGGACTGCTGCTCATCGTGACGCCGCTCGTGTCATGGATCTGGATCGCGGTGCTGATGATGGCCGCGGGCGGCGTGATCGCACTCGTGCAGTTCCCGCGACTCGCACCGAAGGCCGCGGCGAAATCGCTCGTCGAGGTGAAGGCCGCGTCATGAACCGCTTCGTCCTTTCCACCGGCGCCGTCATCACCGCCGCGCTCGTCGCCGTGCTGATGTCCGGCCTCGGGCGCGATCCGAAACACATCGACTCGCCGCTCGTCGGCAACGCCGCGCCGCAGTTCGCACTGAAGAGCGTCAGTGCAGGCGAGACCATCGACATCAAGGCGTTCCACGGCAAGCCGGTCGTCCTCAACTTCTGGGCGACGTGGTGCAACCCCTGTTGGGAAGAGCATCCGCTGCTCAATGAAACCGCGCGCATGCGTCCCGACGTGCAGTTCCTCGGCGTGGTGTTTCAGGACGACGAGTCGAAGATCAAAGCCTTTCTCCGCCAGCGTGGCGCCGCGTATCCGACCGTGATCGACGATCGCGGCAAGACCGCGATCGCGTACGGCGTCGGCGGCGTTCCCGAAACGTTCTTTCTCGATGCGAACGGCACCATCGTCGCGAAACACGACGGGCCGCTCTCGCAGGAACAACTGCAGTCCTATCTCGCTCAGGTGGTGCGCCGATGATTCTCGCGCTTCTGCTTCTTCTCGCCGACGTCCCTCGAGGCGTCCCGCTTCACGGCGATGCCCTCACGCAACAGACGCAGGAGATCGCATCGCGATTGCGCTGTCCTGTGTGCCAGGGACTCTCCATCGCGGACTCGCCGTCGGAGATGGCGGTCAACATGAAGGCCGAGGTGCGGTCGATGCTCGAGCGTGGCTACACGCGTGAGCAGATCGAAGAATCGTTCGTCCGCTCGTACGGTGAGTTCGTGCTGCTCGAGCCGAAGTTCCAGGGCGTGAACGCACTGGTCTGGATCCTCCCCATCGCGGCGCTCCTCTTCGGAGCATTCGCCGTTTCGCGACTGCTTCGCAGGCTGGCGGCGGCCCCGCAACCGAAACCGCGCATCAGCGCAGACGATCCCGATCTCGCCCGCGTGCGCGAGCTCGTGAAAGGAGCAACATCATGAACGTCCCGACGGACTGGACCAGCGCGCTGGCGATTCTCGCCGCGGGCTTGATTCTCGGATTGCTGGTCTTCTTCATCGCGCGACGCCGCAAGGCATCGGCGACGAACAAACGTCTCGAGCTCGAAGCAAAACGCGATGCGCTCGTCGAGCAACTCCGCATCCTCGGCGACGACGTCGCCGGCGACGAACGCGCGTGGCTCGAGCGCGAGACCGCCGAAGTGCTGCGCGCACTCGATCGCACGCCCGCCGCGCCATCCAGCGATGCGCCGCCAGCACCGCGTCGCGCATCCGCGGTGACGGGTTTCGTGTGGGGCGTCGCGTGCACGCTCATCGCGGGAGGCATCGTCTACTACGGCTCCACCTTCGCCACCGACCGCAACGGCGCGCCGCAAGCGAGCGTCGAGCAACGCATCGCGCAGGCACGAGACGCATTCGCGCGCAACGACCTCGCCGCCGTCTTCGACCTGACCAAAGGCGTGCTCGATCAGCAACCCGACGAGCCGCGCGCGCTGACGTACAACGCCGTTGCACGCATGGCGCGCGGAGAGCTCGATCAGGCGCGCATGCAACTCGAGCTGGCCACGCAGCGCGATCCGAAACTGCTCGACGCCTGGGTCGCACTCGCATCGGTACGCAATCAATCGGGCGACAAAGCCGCTGCGAACGCAGCGATCGAAGCAGCGATCAAGCAGCGTCCCGAGGAAGAACAGCAACTCCGCAGCGTCTTCGCGGAAATGCAGAAACCGCCGGCGCAACTGCCGCCCGATCATCCGCCGATGCCGGGCATGACGCCCGCCGTCGCAGCGTCCGGCGCGCCGGGACAACCGATCCGGCTGACGCTGGAGCTCGATCCCGCATCGCCGGTGAAGAGCGGCATCGTCTACGTCATCGCACGCGGCGGCGCCGCCGGTCATCCGGTCGCGGTGAAACGAATTGAGACCAATGCATTCCCGCTCACCATCGACTTCGGCGCGGGCGACTCGATGATGGGCGCCGCCCTGCCGGAGAAGCTGCGTCTCGAAGCGCGCCTCGACTCCGACGGCGACGCAGGCACCACCGATCCCGCCGATCCACGCGCCTCCATCGACGGCGTCACCGCGGGAGCAACCGTGGCGATGACGCTCGCCAAAGCGCACTGAGTTTTCAGCTCACGAGGCGTTGTGCGCCAGCGCACAACGTCTCGTGCTCGCTGCTACTCCGGCGCCGCCAACCGATCGCTACATTCGCGTCATGAGCACCATCGCGCAACGCCTCGAGCAGACCGGCAGCAGCCGGCGCGACTTCCTCACTTTCTGCGGAAAGCTGATGGTGGCCGCGCCCTTCGGATTGGCAATCACCGACTTTCTGACCCCGGAGGCTGTCGCGCAGGCGGTTGGCGCCGCGCGCAGACCTTCGGTCATCTGGCTGCACATGCAGGACTGCACCGGATGCACGGAAACGCTCCTGCGCACCTCGCAGCCCGACCTCGCCACGCTGATCTTCGACGTCATCTCGCTCGACTATCACGAGACCGTGATGGCCGCGTCGGGACATGACGCCGAGCTCGCGCTGAAGGAGGCGATGGCGCAGAACGACGGTAAGTACGTCCTCGTCGTCGAAGGCTCCATCCCCGCCAAAGACGCCGGCATCTATCTGCGCGTCGGCGGCCGCAAAGGCACCGACCTTCTGCAGGACGTCGCGTCGCACGCCGCCGCCGTCATCGCGATCGGCTCGTGTTCGTCGTGGGGCGGGATTCCGTCCGCCGGGCCGAATCCGACCGGCGCCGTGAGCGTCGACGCGCTCATCAAAGACAAGCCGGTGATCAATCTCCCCGGCTGTCCGCCCAATCCCTACATTCTTCTCGCGACCGTTCTCGAATACGCCGCGACCGGGAAACTTCCCGCGGTCGACGCGTTCAAGCGGCCGAAGTTCGCGTTCGATCGCGTCATCCACGATCACTGCCCGCGCCGCCCGCACTTCGATGCCGGCCGCTTCGCCAAAGAGTTCGGCGACGACGGTCATCGCCAGGGCTGGTGTCTCTATCGCCTCGGCTGCAAAGGTCCGATCACGCACGCCTCCTGTTCGACGCGTCACTTCAACGAAGTCGTCGACGCGTGGCCGATCGGCATCGGACATCCGTGCTTCGGCTGCGCGGAGAAATCGGTCGGCTACTCGCTGCCGCTCTTCTCGCTCGCGCCGATCAACAAAGCCACGCCGTCCGCGATGTACCCGCCGATCGAAACGTCGCGCGGCATCGTCGAGGGCGCCGCGGCCGGCACGGCGGGACTCATCGGCGGCATTCTCGTCGGCGCGGGTTACGTCGCGGCGCGCAAGCTCGATACCGAGCCCACCGATCACGACGAGACAGGAGGCGGCTCGTGACCGTCAGCCGTCGCGATCTCTTCCGCACGTTCGGCGCCGCCTCGGCCACCGCCGTCGCGGCGACGGTTCCGGCTGCGGCGGAAACGCGCACCGCCCCCGCCAACGCACTCGGTCTGCTCTACGACACGACCGTCTGCATCGGCTGCAAAGCGTGCGTCGCGGCCTGCACGACCGCGAACGGACTCGATCCTGACACCGAGCTCTCCGGCGGCATCTGGCAGATGCCCACCGATCTCAATTCACAGACCAAAAACATCATCCAGCTCTATCGCTCGCCGGACGGCGCGGAGTCGTCGTTCATGAAGCGCCAGTGCATGCAGTGCGTCGATCCCGCCTGCGCGTCGGCCTGTCCGTTCAGCGCATTGTCGAAGGGCGAGTACGGAATCGTCGAATGGGCCGGCGATCGCTGCATCGGCTGCCGGTTCTGCGAGATCAGTTGTCCGTTCGACGTCCCACGGTTCGAGTGGGCGAAATTCAACCCGAAGATCGTCAAGTGCGAGTTGTGCCGGCATCGCCTGCCGGACGGACTGCAGCCCGCGTGCACCGAAGTGTGCCCGGTCGGCGCAGTGGTTTTCGGGACGCGCGCCGATCTTTTGAAAGAAGCACATCGCCGCCTTGAAGCGAATCCCGGCAAGTACTACCAGAACCGCGTCTACGGCGAACACGATCTCGGCGGCACGCAGGTCATTTATCTCTCGCACGTTCCGTTCGCGAAACTCGGATTACCCGAGGTGGGGAACGAGTCGCGGGCGCATTACGGGGAGAAAGTGCACGGCGTTCTGTATCAGGGGATGGTCGTGCCGACCGTCGTCTATGCCGGCCTCGCTTTTCTCATGCGCCGGCGCTTCAAAGTCCACGAAGACGAAGCCGCGCATCACGACCGTGAGGATCAATTATGAAAACCGCACGCTGGAATTACGCCGTCCCGGTGCGCGGGCCGCTCGTGACCGCGCCACTGGTCTTCTTCTCCATCCTCGCGGCGATTGCACTCGCATTGTCCGTGTGGCGCCTCTTCGGAGGACTCGCCTTCACGGGAATGAACGACGACTACGCGATCGGCGTCTGGAAAACCTTCAATGTCATGACCCTGACGGCGCTCGGATCCTCCGCGCTCGCCGTCGGCATGACCACGTGGATCTTCAATCAGCGCCAATTGCATGTCGTCATGCGCGCGGCATTGTCGTCGAGCATTCTCTTCTACGGCACCGGCATGTTCGCCCTCGGCTTCGACGTCGGGCGTCCGTGGAATTTCTACCACGTCATCATTCCGTGGCACTGGAACCTCCACAGTGCGCTGCTCGAAGTCTCGGTCTGCATGACCGCGTACGTCACGATTTTCCTGCTGTACGAAAACCTGCCCGCGGTATTACCGGCGCGTTGGTTCACGCGCATCCGGCCGCTCTATCCGTACATGGTCGCCGCGGCATTTCTCCTCCCCGCGATGCACCAATCGTCCCTCGGATCATTAATGGTCATCGCGGGAACGAAAGTGCATCCGCTGTGGCAGACGCAAATGCTCCCCGCGTTTTATCTGATGCAGGCCATCATCTGCGGCTTCGCGTCGCTGATCGTGATCCTGATCATCGCCTGCCTGGCGTGGAAGCGTCCGCTCGACATCCCAATCCTCGCGACGCTCGCGAAATACATGGCTTGGTCGTCGATCGTGTTCATCGTCTGCCGTTATGCGGACGTGATCATTCGCGGCCGGATGTCGCTGGCGTTCACTCCCGACTGGTACGCGGTGCTGTTCCACGGCGAGAACCTCTTCGTGCTCGTGCCTGCGCTCGTATTGCTCAATGAGCGGCGCCGGCACATTCCGCGCGTCCTGTTCCTCGCTGCAGCCGCCACCGCGATCGGCGGACTGGTCTACCGCTTCGCGCCGACCACGCTCGCGTTCCGTTATGGCCGCTCGTCGATCTATTTCCCCAGCACTGAAGAATTGCTCATGTGCGTCGGCTACATCGGACTGGCCATCGCACTGTTCATCATCGTCGTCCGCCGTTTTGCGATCCTGCCCGACCGCCTTTCTGACTGAGGACCATCATGTCGAAGCGAATCACCATCGATCCGATCACCCGCATTGAAGGACACCTTCGCATCGACGTCGAAGTCGATCAGGGCAAAGTACAAAAAGCCTGGGCGTCGTCGACGATGTTCCGCGGCATCGAGCGCATTCTTCTCGGACGCGATCCGCGGGAAGCGTGGCTTTTCACGCAACGCTTCTGCGGCGTCTGCACCACCGTCCACGCGCTCGCCTCGGTGCGCGCCGTCGAAGACGCGCTCGACCTCGAAAT
>DASVNL010000491.1:0-8788 GCA_036383875.1 Thermoanaerobaculia bacterium | reverse complement strand
GCCGTTTCGTACCAGTTCCGCGCGGACGACAACGTCTCTTCGGCGGGACGTTCCTGAATGACGAAGTCGAGCGGATTCGCGGCTTCGCGATACTTGTCGTCGTAAACATCAAAGCCCGCGTTCAAGCCAAAGCGCGAGTCGAGCGGGAACGCGCTGACGAAGGCCGCCGTCGCGTAACCGGCGCGCTTCATCATCGCGCCGAGCTTCGGATGCTTCGCGTCGAGCACGAAGCCGGCGTTGTCGCGAATGCCGTGCTGATACGGATAAAGCCCGGTGAGGATGTTCGTGTGCGACGGGAGCGTCACGACGTTGTGCGCGTGCGCGTTCGTGAACACAGTGCCGCGCGCGGCGAGGCTATCGAGATACGGCGTGCGCACGCGCGTGCTGCCCGCGAATCCCAGCGAGTCCGCGCGCAGCGTGTCGATCGTGATCAGGATGATGTCGGGTGCGCTGCTGCGACGATGTCGCTGCCACACGATCGCCGCCGCGATCACAATCACGACCGCGACTACCGCGACGATCGACCAGCGTTTCATCGGCTTCGTCATCGGAGAAAGCGCGGATCGCGCGGATACTTCTCGCGTCCTTTCGCGGCCCAGTAGCGAACGCCCTTCGCGTCGCCGAGGGTCTTCATCGTCTCGACGATCGCCACGTAGTTGTCCGCGGTCGGCGCGCGTTCGATCAGTTGGAAAACGAGCGGCGTCGCGTCATTGCCGCGTCCCGTACTGACGAGCAACACGATCAGACTCTGATACGCACGCGCATCCCCCGGCGCGAGCGCAATCTCCTGCCGAAACGCCGCCTCTGCGTCGCGATCGCGTCCGAGTCGCGCGAGCAGATCGCCGCGGAGAAACGCCAGACCTGCGAACGGCGGCTTGTTCTCGGTCACGACGATCTGCACGGCCTTGTCGGCCTCCGCGAGTGCGTCCGCATCGCGACCGGCCTGCTTCAGCATGCGCGCGAGCGTGACGTGCGCGGCGGCGCGATCGCCACCTTTCGTCGCTTCGCGCGCGTGCTGTTCCGCCGTTGCGAGATCGCCGCGTGCCATCGCGATGCGCGCGAGGATGTCGTGCGCGCGAGGCGCGTCGCGTGGGAGAACCAACTCCGCGTGTTGCTGCGCTTCGTCGAGACGTCCCGCTTCGAGCGCGAACTCCGCGACCGCGGTCGCGAGCACGGACGACTGCGGGTTCGTCTTCAATCCTTCTTTCGCCGCGGCGATTGCTTCATCGCGACGTCCCATGCGCCAGTACGTTTTCGCGGTGACGTCCCAAACGTCCGTCATCCCCGGATGGTCCCGCAGGATTTTCTGGAACGCCGCCAGCGCCTCGGCGTCCTCCCCCGCGCGGAACTTCGCAAACGCGCCGCGCAGATCGCGGAACGTCTGGCGCTCGTCTTTCGGATCGGGCAAGGATGCGCTGTCCGACGGCGACGCGCCGCTGCCGATGTATCCGAGTGCCGCGAGCTTCGCGGCTTCCTCCGGTGCGATCGTCGCGGGAGACGCGGCCGGCACGATCATCGGCGCGATGGCTTTCTTCATCGCCGCGTATGTGCGGCGATCGCTCTCGATCAAGTTCGTAGTCTCGCCCGGATCTCCGGCGAGGTCGTACAACTCCGGCCGCGGCGCCTGAATGAAATGCCTGGTGCCGTCGATGAGCGAGTGCAGATCGCTCCAGCCGAAATGCAGGCGCGGATAAAACGTCTCGCTGTACACCGCGCGCGGCGCGACTTCGCGAAAGATCGGCCGCGACTCCAGTCCCTTCGGCAACTCGATCTTCAATTCGTCGAGGATCGCCGGCATTACATCGCGCAACCCGACGGTCTCGCTCACGCGCGATGCGCGCGCCGAATTCGGGAGCTTCACCATCAGCGGGACCTGGATGCTTTCGCGATAGAGAAAGATCCCGTGCTCGTCTTCGCCGTGATCGCCGAGGCCTTCGCCGTGATCGGAGAGCACGACGATGAGCGACGGGTCATAGAGTCCGCGCGCTTTCAGTGATTCGAGGAACCGTCCGACGATCGCATCGGCCTCCGCGATCTCCGCGTCGTACGGCTTGAACTCCGATCGATACGGCTCGGGCGCGTCGTACGGCGCGTGCGGCTCGTACAAGTGCAGCATGAGAAAAAACGGCTGCGCGGCGTGTGCGTTGAGCCACTGCTCGGCGGCGTTTCCTGTTTCGACGCCGCTGCGCTGAATGCCTCCCAGCGACTGATCGGCGCGTTGCACGATGCGGTCGTCGAAGAAATCGAATCCGCGATTGATGCCGGTCTCCGCGCGCAACACGTACGCCGAAACGGCAGCGCCGGTCGCGTATCCGTTTTGCTTCAGAACTTCAGCGAGCGTTGCGTGTCCGGGCTCGAGGCGAAAGCCCGCGTTGTCGCGAACGCCGGTGTCGGCGGGCAGCAATCCGGTGAGGATCGTCGCGTGCGATGGAAGCGTCAACGGCGAGTGGCTGTACGCGCGCTCGAAGACCATCGCGTCGCGCGCGAACGCGTCGATCGCGGGAGTGCGCACGCCGCGATATCCGTACGCAGGCAGGTGATCGGAACGCAGCGTGTCGATCGAAATGAGGATGACCGGCGGGCGCGCGACACTCTCGCTTCGAGCCCGGCCGCATCCGAAAAGCGTTGCTGCCGCCAGCCCGAGGATGACCCACCGCATCCGCCGCATGATAACCGGGCACGGCCCGGTGCGCTGATTGCTTCGCTGAGGCACGTACGGGCGCTCCGTCGGTGCGGTCGTCGCGCGGACAAGAAAAAGGCCCGTCGCGAACGACGGGCCTTTCACCGGGAAATGAAACGTGTTTAGAACTTGACGCGTGCTCCGAACCGCACGATGCGCGGGCTCATGAGCGTCGAGATGTGGTTGTACTGCGGAAGCGTTCCGTCGGCACCGACGTCGAGCAGCGTGTTGCGGTCGAGGACCGTGTGCGTGTTGAGGACGTTGAACACATCGACCGAGAAATTCAGGCCGAAGTTGTTGAACATGACGTCCTTCGCCAGACGCAGATCGAGGTTCGTGACGTTCGGCAGACGGCTGTCATCGAAGCTCGACGACACGAGCAGATTCTTCTGCGTCCCTTCGCGGCGATCGCGGAACTGCACGCGGTACGGGATGAGATACCCCTCGCGACCGTTCAGCGCCGCGCCGAAGCTGAGCTGCCACGGGAGCTGGTACACGCCGGTGAGGCTGTAGGCCCAGCGTGAGTTCATGTAGTTGTTGCCGATGCCGCCGCCCGAAGCGACCGTGGAGCCGTCGCACACCGAGCAACTGTCGAACGAGTTCGTGCTGTTGCTGAGCAGCGGCGAGGGATCGACGATCGCGTCCGGACCGACGCTCTGCGTCCAGTCGGACACGGTGATGTTCGCGCGCATCATCCAGTTGTTGGACATGCGCTTGACCGCGGAGAGCTCGACGTCCTGATAGGTCTGCGAGTAATCGTCGCGGTTCGTGAAGACGTAGTTGACGGGCGTCGGCACGCCGGCTTTCAGCGTGTAATACGGCACGCTGTACGTCTCGCCGTTCGGAAGCTTGCCGGTACGCGTGCCGGCCAGCTCATAGTCCGCGCTGGTGTAGTAGTTGCCCGCGCCGCGCGTCTTCTCGAAGCGGTTCCACGTGAAGTTCTTGCTCTTGCGATACGTGTAGTTGGCGCTGAGGGCGAAGCCGGGCGTGAGCTCGTACTGGAAGCCCGCGATCAACTCGTCGGTGCTCGGCGCCTTCATGCCGTAGTCGATGCGTCCCGGCGAGTAGCCGGCGGCCGGATTGTCGGGATCGATGTTCGCGAACGAGTAGAGACCGGAGTCGAAGTCGATCTCACTGCGCTGCACGTTGCGATCGCCGTTCACGTCGTCCCAGTAGTAGTAGAGATACTGGACTCGATAGAACGGATTGGCCGAGCCGACGTCGCTCGATCCGAGCTGATTGATGTAGTGCGCGTAACTGCCGCGAACGAGAACCCGATTGTTCTCGCCGAACGAATACGTCGCGCCGATGCGCGGGGAGAATCCGTTCCACTCGAGCGAACGATCGTCGCCCGCGTAGTCGACGGCCGGGAGAAGATCCGGCACGAGCGGGTTGGCCGGCACCGAGCTCGCGAAGTTCTTCGCGCTCTGCCAGTCGTAACGGCCACCGACGTTGACGGTCAGATCACCCATGATGATCGTGTCGCCGACGTAGAGGTCTTTGTAGCGCGAGCCGAAGTTCGGAACGGCGTTGCGCGTCAGCGCGGCGAGCGCCGAGCCTTCGTAGAAGTTGCCGAACGTCTGGTTGCCCGGCCACGACGTCTCCGAACTGACCGGCGTGTCGCGATACTCGAAGCCCCACTTCAGCTCGTGGCTGGCTTTGCCGGTGGTGATGAAGTTCGAGCCGTCGACGCGATAGTCCTTCTGCGGGACGTCCTGCTGGAAGTAGTTGTACGTGCGGTGCCAGCCCGCAGCGACGTTCGGGTTCGAGCGCGTGTAGCTGCTGCTGCTCCACCACGCGTTGACGTCGCGACCGCCGATCGGGGTCAGCTCGTATCCGTTCGAGATGATGCCGACGAGCGCGGTCACGTAGAAGTTGCTGCCGATGATCTGCGTGTCTTCGAGCTTGATGACATCGCCGGGGCCGCTCTGATTCGTTGCGGTTTCGAGCGGGCGGGTGATGCTCAGACCGCGTCCGTTGACGGTCTTGTTGTTGTACATGTAGTACGCGGACGCGCTGTTGGACGGGAGGATCTGCAGGTTCAGCTTCCCGTTGTAGCTCGTGATGTGCGTCTTCTGCGCGATGGTCGGACCGGCGATGAAGTTGTCGATGTCATTCTTCGAATACGCGCCCCACAGCCAGAGACGATCTTTGATGATCGGTCCGCCGGCTTCGAGGCCGTAGTCGTTGATGTGATTGATCGAGTTCGCCGACGAGAGATACGACTTCGCTTCGGCAGGAATCTCGGCGTCCGACTGGAACTCTTTGTCGGTCCAGAACAGACGGCCGGAACCGGAGAGGTCGTTGGTTCCGCGCTTCGAGACCATGTTGACCTGCACGCCCGGGGTACGCAGACGCGGATCCGATCCGCCGGTGCTGATCTGCATGTCCTGGAACGAGTCGAAGTCGTAGTAGAAGTTCGACGTACCCGTCGCCTGCATTTCGGTGACGTTGACGCCGTCCAGGTTCCACTCGGTCTGGTGACGCTCGATGCCCTTGCCGATGAAGTACGACTGCTGGCCGGACTGATTGCCGCCGACGTTGACCGTGCTCACGAGCACGCCCGGAACGGTCTGCAGCACGACCCACGGGTCGCGGGCCGACGGCACTTCGCGCAGTTCGAGCTCGCTGATTTCCGAGCCCGTGCCGGTGTTGCGCACGTCGATGACCGGAGTCGAGTCGGTGATGGTGATCTCTTCCGAGACCGCCGGCTTGAGGGTGAAGTCGATCTCCGTGTTCGCGCCGATGGTGATGTCGACGTTGCGCACGATCGGTGAGAAACCGCTCAGTTCCGCACGGACGCCGTAGCGGCCCGGGGCCTGATTCAGAAAGCGATAGCTGCCGTTGGCGTCGGTGATGAAGATCTGCGGCGCACCGATTCCCGAGAGCGTGACGGTGACGCCCGGGACGCCTGCGCCCGTGTCATCGACGACCGTCCCGAACACGTTACCGCCTGAGGTTTGCCCGTACGCGGAGAGCACGATGAGCAATGTCAGCCCGGCCGTAAACGTCATGATGAGCCGGACATACCTCTGCAGTGTCTGGTGTCGATTCAAAGTGTGCTCCCCCTTTTGTTGATCCAAAATGGACCAGAAAACACTGACGCCGATCGTTGGCGAAGTCAACCAATTTGGTGGATTCGTCACAACCGAACTTAGAATGCGCGCCCGATGCGTAGTCGCTCGATTGTCCTCCTTCTCGTCGCGCTCTTCATCGCCCCCCTCACCTTCTCTCAAACCAAACGTCCGCTCTCGCTCGACGATCTGACGAAGCCGCGCACGGTCGGCAGTCCGCAGGTCTCGCCCGACGGACTCTGGATCGCGTACACGGTCGGCACGATCGACCCGGAGAAGGATCGCCGCGACTCCGATCTCTGGATGATCGGCTGGACCGGCGAGGATCGCGTGCGACTCACGTCGCTGCCCGACAGCAGCGAGAGCAAGCCAGGCTGGAGTCCGGACGGACGCTACCTCGCGTTCATCGCCACGCGCGGCGACGAGGAAGCGAAGAAGAAGGGCGGCCAGGTGTGGCTGCTCGATCGCCGCGGCGGTGAAGCGCAGAAGCTCACCGACATCAAAGGCGGCGTCTCGGACTACGCATGGTCGCCGGACGGCAAACGTCTGGTCCTCGTGGTCAACGACTTCGATCCGAACTCGGAGCCCGAGAAGAAAGAAGGCTGGAAGCGCAAGACGGCTCCGCCGATCGTCATCGATCGCTACCGGTTCAAAGAAGACGGCGACGGTTACCTCGGCGCCCTCCGTTCCCACCTGCAGCTCTTCGATGTCGAAAAGCGGACCGCCGAGGTGCTGACGTCGGGGATCTTTGATGAGAAGACGCCGAGCTGGTCGCCCGACGGAAAACTCATCGCGTTCGTGAGCAATCGCGAGACCGATCCGGATCGCGTCGACAACCTCGACATCTTCGTCATCGAGCCGAAGAAAGATGCACAGCCGCGCAAGCTCACGACCTTCATCGGCCGCGACACCGGACGCCCCGCGTGGAGTCCGGACAGCCAGTCCATCGCGTTCCTGCAAGGCGACGAGCCGAAATACAGCGCGTACCAGATGTACAAACTCGCGATCGTCCCGGCCGCGGGCGGCGCGACGCGCGTGCTCACTGCGTCGCTCGATCGCGCGGTGCAGGAGCCGCTCGTGTGGAGCGCGGACGGAACGAAGCTGTCGTTCGTCGTGCAGGACGATCGCATCACGTACGTCGCACAAATGCCCGCCGCCGGCGGTCGCGTCGAAGCGCTGACGTCGGGACGTCGCGTCGTGTCATCGATCGCATCACGCAAGGACGGCGCGCTCGCGCTGCTCGCCGCGACTGCAACGGAGCCCGACGAAGTTCACGTCCTCGAGAATCGCAATCTCCGTCGCGTGACGCACGAGAACGACGCGTGGCTCGCCGACATCCAACTCGCCTCGGTTGAAGACTTCTCGTGTCGCGCGAAAGACGGCACCGAGGTGCATGGCTTGATGTTCAAGCCGCCGTCGTTCGTGGCGGGACAGAAGTATCCGACGGTGCTGAACATTCATGGCGGTCCGAACAGCCAGGATCAGCACACGTTTCACATCGAGCGGCAGATGCTCGCCGCGCACGGCTACGTCGTGCTCGCAGTGAACTATCGCGGCGGCGCAGGTCGCGGCAACGCATACCAGAAGGCGATCTTCGCGGATTGGGGCAACAAGGAAGTGATCGACCTCCTCGCCGCCGTCGACTACGCCGTCGCCGCCGGCATCGCCGATCCCAACCGCCTCGGCATCGGCGGCTGGAGCTACGGCGGCATCCTCACCGACTACACGATCGCGACGGACACGCGCTTCAAAGCCGCGATCTCCGGCGCCGGCAGCGCATTGCAGCTGTCGATGTACGGCAGCGACGAATACATCTCGCAATACGAGCTCGAGCTCGGACCGCCCTGGAAGAATCGCGATCTCTGGATCAAAGTCTCCTACCCGTTCTTCCACGCCGATCGCATCAAAACCCCGACGCTCTACCTCGGCGGCCAGTCCGACTTCAACGTCCCCATCATCGGCGGCGAGCAGATGTACCAGGCCCTCCGCAGCATGGGCGTCGACACGCAACTCGTCATCTACCCCGGCCAAAACCACGGCATCACCACCCCGAGCTACGTCCGCGATCGCCTCGAACGCTACCTCGGCTGGTTCGGGCGTTACTTGATGCCGCAGAACACGACGACGCCAGCAGCGCCGGCGACGCCGCCTCACGGATAAACCGCCCACAATGACGCGACCACGAACGCCGCCTTTACGGGCGGCGTTCGTGTTTGCAAATTACGGCGTGCCACCTGACCTCACGTCCGTAACACATTACTGACACCTGTACCGATGCCCGTCACATCTCCTTCGCGGGACGTTTCCAGTCGTTTTTCGGGCCGAACCGATCATGACCGACGAGACGCGGAACCGAAACGACACTGAAGGAGACTCCATGAAAAAGCGTGTAACCCTGCTTCTGGTCCTCGCCATTGCTCTCGCCACTGCACCGGCGGCGATGGCCAATCACTGCAAACGCTGCCGTCCGCTGTGGGAAGCCTGCCAGAGCGGCCTGACCTCCGGATTCGTCAACTGCGTGTGGGACGAATCGATCAACAACTGCGTCACCTCGACCTCGTGTAGTCACGCCCTCTCCGCTCAGATCGAGCCGCTCGCCTCCGAATTCGCCGTGGCGTCCGTCGAGCGTCTCGACGAGCCGCAGAGCAATCCGACCGACACGCGCGTCGCCTCCCTCGAGACCGCGCCCACCGCAGACCGCTAGATCAACCCGGTCCGCGTCTCAATCAAAAAAACATTGGAGGCCGTCATGCCGCTGCTGCCGATGCTGATCCTTCTCGCCACGACTGCGACCACGCCGGGTGGTGCCATTGAAGCCACAATCCGCGGAACGAATCAGCCGCTCGAAGTCGAGTTGTTGTTGCGCAATCCGTCCGATGACTGGGACGAAGTCGAGCACCAGAGTCTCCCCGCCGGCGAACGTCGCGTGCGATTCGAAGGATTAGCGTCGGGCATTTATCAGCTTCGACTGCACGGCTCCGTTCCGACTGAACAACTCGGGACAAAAATCGCAATCGGCAACGGCGACGTCCGG